>NZ_AP024371.1:0-302055 GCF_019668505.1 Borrelia miyamotoi | reverse complement strand
AATGAATTGCAAGAGACAAAGAATGTTGCTCTTAATGAGAAGAAATCTTTAAATGAGAAGGAGCCTGCTAGAATTGCAGGAATTTCTCTTGGTATTTTTATAGATGGTGTTTGGAGTTTTGTTTATGATGAATTTGGGAATTTTGTTATAGAAAATGGTATGCGTAAAAGGGAATATAAGCCTATTTCTGATGAAGCTTTAAAAAATATTACAGATGTTTTGCAGAGTTCTTTTGAGTATAAGCCAGAGAGGGGTGATGCAATTACTGTTAGGAATGTTGCTTTTGATCGAGCAAATGAATTTAGGAAGATAGATGAAGATTATTTTGCAAGTGAGAAGTTTAAATTTTTGATTTTTATAGTAAGTATAATATTTGCATTATTGATATTAATATTTACAGTATTTTTCATTGTATCTAGAGAGCTTGAAAGAAGAAGACGCCTTAGGGAAGAAGATTTTGCAAGACAGGCGCATTTAAGACGTCAGCAATCATTAATGGATGATAGTGATGATATTGGTGTTGATGATGTTGTTAGTGGGCTTAAGGAAGAGGATGAATTGCAAAGTAACGTTGAGATTTTGGCTAGAGAAAAACCTGAGGATGTTGCTAAGCTTATTAGAACATGGATTGTAATGTATAAAGGGTAGCAATTTGTATGGAAGAGCAAAAGGAAAAAGAGATATTTAGTGTTTCTACTTTAACGGGGAAACAGAAAGCTGCTATTTTGTTAGTTTCAGTAGGTTCAGAAATTTCATCCAAGATATTTAAGTATTTATCTCAAGATGAGATAGAGTCTTTAACTTTTGAGATAGCAAGGCTTGATATCGTTACTTCTGAACTTAAGGATACTGTTCTATTAGAGTTTAAAGAGTTAATGATGGCTCAAGAATTTATTCAAAAAGGTGGCATAGATTATGCTAGAGAGCTTCTTGAGAAATCTCTTGGTACTCAAAAGGCAGTAGACATTATTAATAATTTAGGCTCTGCTTTACAATCAAGGCCTTTTGAATTTGTGAGAAGAGCAGATCCTGCTAATATTTTGAACTTTATTCAACAAGAACATCCACAAACAATTGCTTTGATACTTTCGTATCTTGATCCTCAAAAGGCTTCCTTTATTCTCTCTAGTCTTCCTACTGAAATTCAGACTAATGTTGCAAGAAGAATTGCATTAATGGATAGAACTTCTCCTGAAGTAGTAAGAGAGGTTGAAAGAGTCCTTGAGAAAAAATTAGCTTCTTTATCTTCAGAAGATTATACTTCAGCTGGAGGAGTTGATAATGTTGTTGAAATAATTAACATGGCTGATCGGAAGACAGAGAAATTTATTATTGAATCTCTTGAAGAAGAAGATCCTGAGCTTGCAGAGGAAATTAAGAAGAAAATGTTTGTCTTTGAAGATATTGTTCTTCTTGATGATAGATCAATACAGAGAGTTTTAAGAGAAATTGATGGTCAAGAATTGTCAAAAGCTTTAAAATCAGTTGATATGCCGGTTCAAGATAAGATTTTTAAAAATATGTCTAAAAGAGCCGCTGGGATGCTTAAGGAAGATATGGAGTTTTTGGGACCTACTAGACGTAAAGATGTTGAGGAAGCTCAGCAGAAGATTGTTTCTCTTATTAGAAAATTAGAGGAGCAAGGTGAAATAGTAATCTCAAGAGGTGGTGAGGAAGATGTGCTTGTCTGATAAAGGAGTTGTATTTGCCTAAGGTTTTGTATAAATCAAAAGAAGTTGTAAATGCAGTAAAGTTAGAGTTTGTTGAAATTACAAATCCTATTTTTAAATCATTAGAGATGAAGAAAAAAGAAAATGAAATTTCTGATATAGATAGTCGTAGCATTAAGCTACGCAAAGAACTTGAGGATTTAATGAATCAAAAAATAAAGCTTCAAGATGAAATTGAGCATGAGCATGAGCTTGCTAAAAAAGAAATAGATGTTGAGTGTTCTAAAATCCTTGAAGAGGCTAATGAACAAGCTAATAAAATAGTAAGTTTAGCTAATGAGAGAGCTGAAGCTTTGCAAAGGGAAGCTGAGGATAAAAAGGGGGCAATTGAGCGAGAGTCTAATTGTGAAATTGAAAAAATAGTAAAGGAGCATGAAGAAAAATTAAAAAGAGAGCTTGAGATAGAAACTGCAAAAGGAAGGAATGAAGGATATGATGCAGGTTTTGAGAAGGGGCGTGAAGATTCTGATAAAGTGTTGGGAAAATTAAATAGCATAATATCTTCTTTGGTTACAAAGCGAAAAGAAATCCTTGAATCTTCAGGAGAACACATAATGAATCTTGTTATGCAGATTGCAGTTAAGGTAGTTAAGAAGATTGTAGATTCTCAAAGAGATGTTGTCATAGAAAATGTAAATGAGGCTTTAAAAAAAATAAAAAGTAAAACAAATATTGTTATTCGTGTTAATCTTGATGACATGGATATTGTAAGTCATCAAAAACATGAGTTCATTTCTAAGTTTGATCTTATAGAAAATTTGGAAGTTATTGAAGATGTTAATATAGGAAAGGGTGGATGTATTATTGAGACTGATTTTGGGGAAATAGATGCACGAATTTCATCTCAACTTGATAGAATAGAGGAAAAATTTAAGAATTTTTCTTCTATATTCTAAATACTAAGGGATGCTGATGGACAACTTTTTTGAAAGTTATTCAAAAATATTGGATAGTGTTGAGTCTATGTCCCTTATTGGCAAAGTAAGGAAAATTAAGGGTCTTTTAGTTGAAAGTTTGGGTCCAAAATGTGGTATTGGTGATTTGTGTTTAATTGAACATAGAAGTGGTAAAAGAATATATGCTGAAGTTTTAGGTTTGAATGGACCTTTTGTTAGTCTTATGGCTTATGAAAAATTTGATGGAATTGAGGTTGGTGATAAAGTTTATTCCTTGGATAAAAAGCTTCAAATTAATCTTAGTGATGAATTACTTGGAAGGGTAATTGATTCTCTTGGTAGGCCTATTGATAGTAAGGGCCAATTCCTTAGCAATCATTATAAGGAGTTAAGTTTTAGTAATATTAATCCTTTAAATAGGGGTATTTTTTCTGAGCAAATAGTTACTGGCATTAAAGTTCTTGATAGTTTTTTGCCAGTTGCAAAGGGGCAGCGTGTAGGTATTTTTTCAGGTGCTGGTGTTGGTAAATCTACTTTACTTGGTATGATTGCTAAAAATTCTAAAGCGGATGTTAATGTTATTGCATTCATCGGTGAGAGAGGACGTGAGCTTAATGAGTTTATTAAGTATGACCTTGAAGGAGAATGTTTTAATAGAAGTGTTTTGATTGTTTCGACTTCTGATGAAACTCCTATTTCAAGGTATAAAGGGGCTTATACGGCAACATTAATAGCTGAGTATTTCAGAGATTGTGGAATGGATGTTATGTTATTATTTGATTCAATTACAAGATTTGCAAATGCAAAAAGGGAGATTAGCCTTTCTATGGGAGAGCCACCTGCTACTAAAGGATACCCTCCTTCTGTTTTTGTAGAAATTCCTATTTTGCTTGAACGTTCGGGACTTAGTGATAAGGGCAGTATTACGGGTTTTTATACTGTTCTTGTTGAGGGTGATGATTTTACAGAACCAATAGCTGATATTATGAAAGCTACTTTGGATGGACACATTATTTTGGATAGAGATTTGTCTGATAGAGGGATTTATCCTTCGGTAAATATTTTAAGTTCGACTTCCAGGTCTTTTCATAGAATAGTAAATTTTGAGAGACAGAAATTAATATCTAAAATTAGGAATTTGTTGTCGATTTATAAAAATTATGAAGATTTAATTAAGACGGGAATTTATCTGAAAGGTTCTAATAAGGAAGTTGATTTAGCAATTTCAAAGTATCCAAAGATTATTGATTTTTTATCTCAAGGAATGCAAGAAGAATTTGATTTTGAAGATTTAGATGGTGAAATTAGAGAAATATTAGCTTGAGTGATTTAGATTTTAAGAGAAAAAAATTTGAGAAAATATTGAATATTAGAGTTTATGATAGAAAGTTGAGCGAAAATGATTTAATGAATATAAATAGTAAAATTTCAGAAATAGAAGAATTTTTGGAGGGAATTTCCAAAGATTTAAATAGGTTAAATGGCATAGATGTTTTTTTAAAAGGAAATTATTTGGATTATTTGACTTCTAAAAAAAAGGAAGAGTTAAAAAAGCTTGTAAAATTTAGGCATGAATATGATAAATATCATGATATTTATTTAAAGAAATATGGAGCAGAAAAAAAGGTTAGCATGTTAATAGAATCCTTAAATAGTACTATAATTAAAGAAAAAATAAAAAGCGAAAACTTGGTTTTAGATGAATATGTTAATTATAAAATTTGTAAAGAATTAGGAAATATAAATGAATAGTTTCTTGTCATTTATGCTTAGATTGATTTTGTGGTCATTTTTAATTATTTTTTTGTTAGGACTTTCATTTTTTTTGCTTGATTTATTTGGTATATATCAAGCTAGAGATTATTTGCCTTTGTATATTAGAGCTTTAGTTTTTAAGGAAGATGATCAACCTCTTGAATATACGAATATTAGTCTTGATGAAATTAGGATGATAAAGGAAAAGGAAGCCATTTATATTAAAAATCAGCAAGTTGAAAAATTAAGAGAAGAATTAAAGAAAAGAGAGGATAATTTAAACAAATTTGAAGCTGAGCTTAATCAAAAGCAAAAAGACTTGGATCTGAAGCAAAAAGTAATTGATGATATTGTCAATAAATATAAAGACGAGGATGCGAATTTTGCACAGGCTGCTTTATACTTAATGAATATGCCACCAGAAGATGCTGTTAAGAGGCTTGAAGAGCTTAACGATGAAATTGCAATATCTTATATGCGAAAGGTAGAAGATATTGCTAAGAAAGAGGGGCGGGTGTCTATTGTTCCTTATTGGTTATCTCTTATGGATTCTAAGAAGGCTGCTGTATTAATTAGAAAGATGTCTGTTAGTTCATTGGAGTGATGTATGATTATTTTAAATAAGATTATTGATAATTCTCAAGGTCTAAGTAAAGGTTTAAATCTTGTAAATTCAGATAGTTCCTTTATCCAAGATAAGAAAAGTGTTTTTTTAAATTTGATTTCTTCTGAGATTCAAAATTTATCTAAGTTTAGAGATTCAGTGCTAGATTTTATAAAATTTTTAAAAAGTAATGGTCTTATAAATAAGAATTTTAAAGATGTGTCCTTAAAACAGCCTTTTATTTTTAAAAAGCTTAGTGATAATGGTTTTATATCTGATTTAAAATCTTTAGTAAAAAGGGTGGATAATTTATTTAGTTTTGATAGCCTGAAAGTTTTGGATGAAAATTTGTCTTTTGATTCTGATCTTTTTAAGAAAAAAGAAATATCAAAGAATATTGAGAGTGTTTTGTCTGATCTTAACATTTTCTTTAGTAATGTGAATTCTCTTTGTAATTTTGATATTTTAGGTGTTGATTTTGACTCTAGTCGTAGAGAGTTAAATGTTGCAAAGAGAGGTAAAGAAAGTAATATTATTAATATTGATGTTAAAAATTTTAAGAAAAATGATAGTGTGAAAGAATTTCTTCATTCAGATTTTAAGTTTAGGTTAGTTGATAGCAAAAGTGCTATTGGTAGGTATGACATTAAGGAAACTTTTGGTGGATTGACAGAATTTATGGGTGATCTTGCTAGTTCCAATGCAAGACATATGAAAGAATCTTTTGTCAGCCAAATTACTGATAATTTGATGTCAGAATGGAATTTAAAAGTTAATCATAATATTGTGAATAAAGCTAAGATTGTGTTAAAATCGAATGATACAGGAGAAATTAGGTTGATTTTAAAACCTAAAAAACTTGGTAGTATAAGAATTAATTTAAATCTTGATTCTAATAATAATTTGTTAGGTAAAATTATAGTTGATAATAATAATGTTAGAGCTCTTTTTGAACAAAATATGTATTCGATCAATAGAATGCTAAATGATAATGGTTTTAATACTAGTTTGAATCTTTCTCTTGCGGGTAATGGTTCTGGATTTTTTTCTGGTGATTTTAAAGATGATGTTAAGAATCAAGGCTCTTCTTTTAATAAGGAGGATAAGATCTTTAAAATTGAAGATGATGTTGAGATTTCTGATGATTTAGAAAAAAGTATTAATTTTATTGTTTAGAACGGAGGATATAAATGAGTACAATTGGTAATTTAGCTAGTGTAAACAGAGTTAAGACGATGTCTAATTCTAATGGAGAAAGGGATATTAAGGGAAGTAATCTTGGTAGGGATGATTTTTTAAAGTTGCTTATTACGCAACTTAAATATCAAGACCCTACAGATCCAATGAAAGATAAAGAGTTTATTGCTCAAATGGCACAATTTTCGGCACTTGAGCAAATGACAAATATGAGTAAATCTTTTGAGAGTCTATCGTCTGCCCTTGATAAAAATAAAGATTTGGGTTTATTGGGGAAAATAGTTGAATTTGAAAATGTTGATGGAGAGATTGTTAAGGGAAAAGTTACAAATATTAAAATGGGAGTGGTTCCACAAATTATGATTGATGGGAAGTATTATGTTTATGACAATATTTTGTCAGTAGGATTGGAGGGATAATTATATGATGAGATCTTTATATTCTGGTGTTTCTGGTCTTCAGAATCATCAAACAAGGATGGATGTTGTTGGTAATAACATTGCTAATGTTAATACTATTGGTTTTAAGAAAGGAAGGGTGAATTTTCAAGACATGATATCTCAAAGTATTTCTGGGGCATCTCGTCCTACTGATAGGCTTGGGGGTGTAAATCCAAAGCAAGTTGGTCTTGGGATGAGTGTTGCAACTATTGATACTATCCATACTCAAGGTTCCTTTCAAAGTACTCAGAAAGCTTCTGACCTTGGAATTAGTGGTAATGGTTTTTTTATATTAAGGGATGGTAATAATTCTTTTTATACAAGGGCTGGTGCATTTGATGTTGATTCTGATCGACGTCTTGTAAATCCTGCAAATGGTATGAAAATCCAAGGTTGGATGGCAAAGTCTGTTGCAGGGGAGCAGGTTATTAATACATCTGCTGATGTTGAAGATTTAGTTATTCCTATTGGAGATAAAGAAACAGCTAGGGCTACTGAACACATTACTTTTGCTTGCAATCTTGATAAGAGGTTACCTGTAATTAATGAGGGTGCAAGTGAAGTTGATATTGCTCATGGTACTTGGGTTGTCAATAAGACTATTTATGATAGTTTTGGAAATACTAGTGTTGTTGAACTTAGGGTTGTAAAGGATTCAACTGCTCCTAATACTTGGAATGCTACAGTTTTAGTGAATGGAGAGACAAATTCCAATTTTACAATGGGCTTTAATAATGAAGGATCATTGCTTTCTTTAAATGGTCAGGCAGGTCAGCCAGGTGATTTGCTTGAATTTCCTATAACTTTTGGAGTTGTGAATGCTAATGCTGGAGAAGTTGGTGAGCAGCAAACTATTAATCTTAGACTTGGGAATGTTGGTAGTTATACTGATTCAATTACTCAATTTGCTGATGCAAGTACCACAAAGGCTATTATTCAGGATGGATATGGCATGGGATATATGGAACATTATGAAATCGATCACAATGGGGTAATAACAGGTGTTTATTCAAATGGTATCAGGCGGGACATTGGGAAGATTGCACTTGCATCATTTGTTAATCCCGGGGGCCTTGCAAAAGCAGGGGATACTAATTTTACTGAAACAAGTAATTCAGGTCAGGCTAGGATAGGTGAAACTGGTTTGTCAGGACTTGGTACTATTAGAGCAGGGGTTTTAGAAATGGCTAATGTTGATCTTGCTGAACAATTTACAGATATGATAGTTACTCAAAGAGGTTTTCAAGCTAATGCTAAGACCATTACTACTTCAGATCAGTTATTGCAAGAGCTTGTAAGACTTAAGAGTTAATTTTTAGTTTTAGTTTATGATTTATGTTACTAAGCTTAATGGCGATGGGTATTATTTAAATCCTTGTCATATTGAGAGCATTGAGGCTAATCCTGATACTACAATTCTTCTTATGAATGGCAAGAAGGTAGTTGTAAAAGAAAATGTAGTAGAGGTAGTAGACAAAATCAGGGTGTATAGGAGAGAGATTACTTTGATAGACAGAGTTAAACAAGAGGATAAGGGAGTTAGGCTATGAATTTGGCTAGTATAATTGGATGGGGAGTTGGATTTGGTGCTATTTTAATTTCTATGGCATTTACTCCTACAGGATTGGGAGTTTTTTGGGATTTGAGTTCTGTGTTTATTACGGTTGTTGGTTCTTTTTCTGCACTTTTAGCTTCCTCTGAAATTCCCACTGTTAAAAGAATTCCTACATATTTAGGGTTTTTCTTCAAAAAAAGTTCTTTTGACAAGGTGCCTATTATAAAGACTTTAGTGGAGCTTTCAGAAAAAGCTAGAAAAGAAGGGCTTTTGTCTCTTGATGATGAGCTTGATCAGATTGGTGATCCCTTTTTTAAGTCTGGAATGAGACTTGTTGTTGATGGTGCTGATCCTGAGATAATTAGAACTATGCTTTATCTTGAGCTTGATCAGATGCAAGAAAGACATAAGATTGGTTCTAATCTTTTTGGAACTTGGGCAAAGCTTGCTCCTGCTTTTGGAATGACGGGTACACTTATTGGGCTTATAGCTCTTCTTGGGAATTTAGAAGATAGATCCGCACTTGGTTCTTCTATGGCTGTTGCTCTTATTACAACTCTTTATGGTACAATAATGGCAAATTTAATGTTTTATCCTATTCAAATTAAATTAGAATCTATAGATCTTGAAGAAGCGTCAGTTAGAACGATGATAGTTGAGGGTATTTTATCAATTCAAGCAGGAGACAATCCTAGAATTTTAGAACAAAAATTGGTGACGTTTTTAACGTCTAAAGATAGGGGTCATCTTGGAGGCAATATCCTTGGAGGTGAATAATGGTATTTAGAGCTAGGAAAAAGTGTAATAAATGTTCAGAAGGTTCTCCTGAATATATGTTGACATATGGAGACATGGTTACTTTGTTGCTTGTTTTTTTTGTTACTATGTTTTCATTAAACGATATTATATTCAAAGAAAATGTATTAAAAATAATGTCAGCTTCATTTACGGGTTCTGGCTTTTTTAGGGGTGGAAAAACATTGGATATTAATAAACTTTCTTATTTAAGTAATAATTTTATGTCTTTGCCTTCTACTGAAAAGAATAAACAAGCATCTCAGGCATCTAAAAACAAATCTATGATTGAGTTTATTGAAAAGATTCAGTCTAATAAGGTTGTTGTTAAACACCATGAACAAGGTGTTATTATATCTCTTTTAGCCGATGCCTTTTTTGATTCAGCTAGTGCTGAGGTTAAACTTGATGATAACAGGGAGACTATACAAAAGATAGCTTCTTTTATTGGGTTTTTGGATAATCAAGGGTATAATTTTAAAATTGAAGGGCATACAGATAATGTTAATGTTAATATAAATGGAATTTGGAAGAGTAATTGGGAGCTTTCATCAGCAAGAGCAGTAAACATGTTAGAGCAGATATTAAATTACACTGATCAGTCTAGATTAAAAAGTATTGAGAGTAAATTTGAGGTATCTGGATTTGCAGGCAGTAGGCCAGTTGCTACAGATGATACTCCTGAAGGCAGAGCTTATAATAGAAGAATAGATATTTTAATTACTAGTGATGCTTCTTTGAGTTCTGCTAAAAGCATTGAACAATAATGATATTTTAACAATTAAAGAAGAAATTTATAGGAGGTAATATGCCTGATGAAGACGATGGTAACATTGATGTAGATGTCGCTGATAATAAGAGAGCTGGACTGCTACCTGATGTTATAATAAAGATTTTGCAAATATTAGCGATAGGACTATTTACTGTTGTTATTATGATAATAGTTTCTTATTTCGTTTCTAAAATGGTAGTAAGTCAAAGTGAGACACCTAATAATTTCCCAATTTTTTCTAATGAATATTTAGGGAAACCACCTATGCTTATATGGTATGAAAGCATAGATGAGATTAGAGGAACTACTCAGGATAATCCTCCCAAAGCTTTTGTTATAAAACTTGCGTTAGGTTATGCTGAGAATAATGTAAACATTTTAAGTGAGCTTGGAAGACAAAAGGTACGCTTAAAAGATGTTATTAGAGAATATTTTAGTCAAAGGACAGGTCAAGAGATAAAGAACGAAAGTCAGATTAAAGCTGAAATTAAGGCTAGAATTAATAGTATTCTTAGAAATGGTGAAATTGAAGAGATAGCCTTAACACAAATTGATATTTTTGATATGTGATTTTAAAAGGAATTTTAAATGGCAGGTAATCCAGGAGCATTATCACAAGATGATATAGATAGTCTTTTAGAATCTATTAATTCATCTGATAATTTGTCATCAGATGATTCACTTTCTAATATTATATCCAGTCCTATGGGTAAGAAGCAGAAAGTTAAAGTTTATGATTTTAAAAGACCAGACAAATTCTCAAAAGAGCAAGTAAGAACAGTATCAAGTTTTCATGAAGCTTTTGCAAGATATACCACAACTTCGCTGTCAGCACTTTTGAGGAAAATGGTTCATGTGCATGTAGCTTCAGTTGATCAGTTGACTTATGAGGAGTTTATTAGGTCTATTCCAAATCCTACTACCCTTGCAATAATTAACATGGATCCTCTTAAGGGTTCTGCTATATTTGAAGTTGATCCAACCATTGCATTTGCAATAGTTGATAGGCTTTTTGGAGGGGATGGAGATACTATTAAGGATAAGAGTAGAGATTTAACAGAAATAGAGCAATCTGTCATGGAAAGTGTTATTATTCGTATACTTGCTAATATGAGAGAAGCTTGGTCTCAGGTAGTTGATCTTAGGCCTCGTTTTGGGCACATAGAGGTTAATCCTCAATTTGCTCAGATAGTTCCTCCAACAGAAATGGTGATTTTAGTAACTCTTGAGGTTAAAATAGGCAAGGTTGAAGGGCTTATGAATTTTTGTTTGCCTTATATTACAATAGAGCCTATTGTATCTAAGCTTTCAACAAGGTATTGGCATTCTTTAATTGGTGTAGGTACTACTAGTGAGAATCTTGATGTACTGAGGGAAAAACTTGAGAATACGGATATGCTTTTAGTGGCTGAAATCGGAGAAGTTAAGTTAAAGGTAAAAGAAATATTATCCTTAGAAAAAGGTGATGTGCTTAATCTTGAAAATTCTCCAATCAATAAGGATTTAACCTTAAAAGTAGGAACTAAAGAAAAATTTAAATGTAGGATGGGCCTTGTTGGAAATAAGATTTCGGTTCAGATTACAGAGAAAGTCGGTGAAATAGAGGATTTCGATTTGTTAAAGGAACTAACAGAAGAAGTTGAATAGAGTGTTCTAAAAGTTTAATGAGTTTAATGAAGAGGTGAATTAATGGCTGTAGATGATAATAGTAATATCGGTGAAGAAAAACCTGAGATCAAGGGTGTTAAACTTCCTGATTTAATTGATACTTTGCCAGAGGGTGTTGATCCTAGTAATTTTGGTCTTTTGATGGATGTTTCCATGCAAGTTACTGTTGAACTTGGAAGGACTGAGCGTAAAATAAAAGATATACTTGGCATGTCTGAGGGAACTATTATTACGCTTGATAAACTTGCTGGGGAGCCAGTAGATATTTTGGTAAATAGCAAAGTAATAGCTAAAGGAGAGGTTGTTGTAATTGATGAAAATTTTGGTGTTAGAATTACCGAAATAATTAAAATTAAAAATGAGTAAGTTAGCTTTACTTAAGTTTTTATTTTTTTTTATGTTTATTACTTTTGAGAATTTGTTTGCACGGGAAAATAAGTTTGATTTAGATATTGCTACTTCTAGCTTAGAGAATGAAGTTAATTTACCAATACTTGGAGATGATAAGACGAATTTAAATAATAAGGATATACAAAATATATCATTTTTTAATATTTCAGATTTAGTTACTATATTTTTGTTTTTTCTTTTTTTTCTTGTTTGTATGTTGTTATGCAAAAAAATGATCTTGAATCATAAAAAGGTCAAGAATGATGATAAATCAGCTTTTATAAGAGAGATTGCTTTTTACGAAATAGATAATAAAAACTCTATAAGGATTATTAATATACTAGGCAGTATTTATGTATTTTTAGTTTCAGGTAATTCTTCTGTTTTGTTAAGGGAAATTAGGCAGGGTGAAGAGTTGGACAATTTGGAATTTGAACTTGACAAAGTTAAGAGTAGCAATGTAAGTTCTTTCAAGTTAATTTTTAATAAAATATTGGGGAAATATAATAAAGATAATTCATCATTTAATGAAACTGAATATACAGAGTTAGAAAATGATATTGAGGCTTCTTTGAAAAGTAAACAAGACAGGCTGAAGAAGTTTTAGAGGTTAAATTTGAATAAAAAATTAAGTCTTTTTTTGTTTTTTGGTGCTATGAATCTTTTATTTGCGCAAACCAAGTCTTTACAACCTACTAATGGTCTAAATTTCCCGTTTGTTGATTTTGTAAATTCTGGTGGTAGTGGAATAATTTTTCCTTTGCAGCTTTTATTAATATTAACTATAATAACTCTTTCTCCAGCTTTTTTAGTATTAATGACTTCCTTTTTAAGGATAGCAATAGTATTAGATTTTATTAGAAGAGCATTATCACTTCAACAATCACCACCAAATCAGATAATAATGGGATTGGCTCTATTTTTAACTATTTTCACTATGTGGCCAACTTTTAACATAATATATAAAGATGCATATTTGCCTCTTAAGGAATCAAAAATAGGGTTTAATCAGTTTTATGATAAAGGAATTGCTCCCCTTAGAAATTTTATGTATAAGCAGATGTCTAATAGCAGACATGAAGAGATTAGGTTATTTATGAAAATTAGCAATTATTCTAGGCCTAAAAATTTTAGTGAAGTTCCAACCCATGTTCTTATTGCGTCTTTTATTTTGCATGAACTGAAAATTGCTTTTAAAATGGGTATTTTGATATTTCTACCGTTCATAGTAATAGACATTGTTGTATCTGCGGTTTTGATGGCAATGGGGATGATAATGTTGCCACCTGTAATGATATCTTTACCATTTAAACTTATTCTTTTTGTAATGGTAGATGGTTGGACTTTAATTACTAGTGGACTTGTGAAAAGTTTCATGTGAGGATTTTAGGTGACAACGGGTCAAATCATTTATCTCATTAGGATTTCTATTGAAAATATTATTATTCTATCAGCTCCAATGTTAATTACAGCGCTTATAGTTGGTCTTTTGGTTTCAATTTTTCAGGCTATTACGTCGATTCAGGATCAAACACTTAGTTTTATTCCTAAAATTATTATAATACTTTTAACTCTTGTTTTATTTGGTCCTTGGATTTTAAAAAAGCTTATGCAATTTGCTTTTGTACTTTTTAGTCAAATACAAAATATATAACGTATGAATATAGATTTTTTAGTTTTAAAATCTTTTGTAATTTTACCTTTGTTTATTAGAATTTTTCTTTTTTTAAGATTTTCACCTTTTTTTTCAACTATAAGAATTAGTTATTTAAATTTTTTCTTTTCTTTAATTATATCTGTCATTGTTGTAGACAAGGTTAATGTTATTTATCCTTTAGATAATTTAATTGCATTTGCATTAATATTACTAGGAGAAGCCATTTTGGGGCTTATTCAGGCTTTTTTTGTAAGCATAATTTTTAGTGTGTTTCATTTGCTTGGATTTTTTTTCTCAAATCAGATGGGGCTTGCTTATACAAATATTTTTGATGTGTTTGCAGAAGAAGATAATTTGGTAATATCTCAAATATTTACTTATCTTTTTTTGCTTTTGTTTTTATCAAATGATTTTTTATTACGTTTTTTTATGATTGGGGTGCATGATTCTGTTTTAAATGTTAGAGTCGAAAATATGGTTAATGTAAAAAGTTATGAATTTATTAAGTTAATATTTTATTCTTTTGCTATTCTTTTTGAAAAAGCTTTAGTAATTTCTCTTCCAATATTGGGAGTACTTTTACTTTTATATCTGATTTTAGGTATACTTTCAAAGATTTCTCCTCAGATTAATTTATTAATGGTTAGCTTTTCAGTTTCATTGGGGTTAGGATTAATTGTTTTATATATTGGTTTCCCAAGTTTGGTAATGTCTGTTAATAGAGTGATTGAACTTGCTTTAGGCTCTCTGCAAAATGCTTTAAATTTGTTTTCTAGGAGTTTGAAATGAGTACCAGGAGTGAATTCTTAAGTAAAAATTGGTATATACCCCTTAATTTTTTTGCCTCAGAGGATGAGGGAAGAACTGAGCTTCCTACTGATCAGAAAAAGCAAAAAGCAAGGAAAGATGGTTATGTATTAAAGTCAACAGAGATTAATTCAACGGTTACTCTTTTTATATTGTTTGCTGTATTTTTCTTTATGTTATCTTATCTTTCTAAGGAATTAGTTGGTATCTTTAAATGGCAGGCCAGCAAGCTTCCAGAAATAATGTCAATTAGTGTTTATTCATTAAGTTTTGCATATATTAGACCAATGTTTAGGTATGTAATTATATTTCTTTTAATATCATTTATAGTTAATTTTTTAATTAATGTCATTCAGGTTGGTTTTTTTATTACTTTTAAGCCTGTGTCTCCCAATTGGAGTAGAGTGAGTCCAAATTTTTCAAAGTGGATAAAAAATTCTTTTGGGTCATTAGATGCTTTTTTTACTTTGTTTAAAAGTTTATCAAAAGTTGTTATAATATCCTTCATATATTACATTATGCTAAAAGGCAACATAGGTAAAATTTCAAGAATATCTGAGTACAGTCTTGAAGATGGTATTTCTGTTATATTAAGTCTTGCTTACAGAATATGTTTTTTTTCATTTATAGTGTTGATAGGTATTAGTGTTCTGGATTATTTTTTTCAAAAAATTCGTTATATTGAAAATTTGAAAATGACAAAAGAAGAGGTAAAAAGAGAGAGAAGAGGAATAGAAGGAGATCCTTTACTTCGTTCTAGAATGCGTGAGAGAATGAGAAAAATTTTAAATACTAACTTGAGGGTAGTAGTTCCTCAAGCGGATGTAGTAATTACGAATCCGGAGCATTTTGCTATTGCTATTAAGTGGGATAGTAATACTATGTTAGCACCAAAAGTGCTTGCAAAGGGTCAAGATCAAATTGCATTTGTAATTAAACAAATTGCAAAGGAAAATGGTATTCCTGTGATGGAAAATAAACCGCTTGCAAGGGATCTTTATGCTAATGTTGATATCAATGAGGAAATTCCAAGAGAATATTGGGAAGTTGTTTCTAAAATTCTTGTTAAAGTATATTCTATTACTAAAATTTAATTAGAGGTTGAGTTTTTGGATGCAAGTAAAAATTCTGTATTAGGCTATTTGGGACTTAGTAATAAATCAGACTTAATAGTTTCGATTGGGCTAATACTTATTGTTGCTGGATTTATTTTGCCACTTCCTGCGTTTATTTTAGATGCTTTGATTGTGGTTAATTTAGTATTAAGTCTTTTAATTATTTTAATTGTTCTTTATTCTAAGCGATCACTTGATTTTTCGATTTTTCCAACACTTTTACTTGTTATGACTATTTTTGGTCTTGTTTTAAATGTTTCTTCTACCAGATTAATTTTAACAAAAGGAATGAGTTTTGATGGTCAAATGATAAGGGCCTTTGGAACATTTGTTGTTGGAAGTTCTGGCCCTCAGGGTCTCTTTGTTGGATTTATAATATTTTTTATTATAATTGCAGTTCAATTTATTGTTATCACTAAGGGTTCTACAAGGGTTGCTGAAGTGGCTGCTCGTTTTGCTCTTGATGCTCTTCCTGGAAAACAAATGGCGATTGATTCTGCTTATAGTTCCGGGCATTTAACAGAGGAAGAGGCCACAAAGCAGAAAAGTGATTTACAGGCTGAAGTAAATTTTTATGGGGCTATGGATGGTGCTTCTAAATTTGTTTCAGGAAATGTGAAGGTTGGATTTTTAATAACACTTATCAATATCCTTGGAGGACTTATAATAGGGATGACTCTTCAAGGACTTAGTTTTAACGATGCAATAAATAATTATGTATCTTTGACTGTTGGAGATGGACTTGTTTCTCAACTTCCATCCCTATTAATATCAACAGCAACAGGACTTATTGTGACTAGATCAATATCTAAGGATAGTTTTGGAAGAGAGATTACTGAACAATTTACTTCTTATTTAGGAGTTTATTGGATTGTGGCTGGATTTTTGTTATTTTTAGCATTTCTTCCGGGATTTCCTACATTGATACTCATTCTTTTGAGTTTTTTGATGGCATGTTTAGCTTATTCACTTTCTAACTTAGCTAAGGATAATGAATTTCATGAAAAACAAATGGCAGAAAAAGAACAAGTATTAAGTTATGCTGATAAGGAAATTGCTCCTGTGGTTCCATTAGATCCATTGTCTTTGGAGATTGGGTATAATCTTGTTCCAATAGTTGATGATTCAAAAACCTCAGAACTTCTTGATCGTATTGTGAAAATACGTCGTGAGATTGCTCTTGAATTTGGAATAGTTGTGCCTAAAATCAGAATAGTGGATAATATGAGACTTGAGCCAAATGAATATTCATTTAAGCTTAGGGGAGTAGAGATTGGGCATGGAGAAATTAAGTTGGGTAAGTTTTTAGTTATAAATGTGGGTTCTGATTCTGGTATTGAAGGAGAACTTACAAAAGATCCTTCATTTGGACTTCCATCTCTTTGGGTAAATGACAATGGAAGAGAAATTGCTGAAAAATTAGGTTATACTGTAGTTGATCCTCCTTCAATTATTGCTACTCATATGACAGAACTTATTAAGAGGCATGCTTGTGAGATTTTAACGCGTCAGGATGTTCAAAATATTCTTGATGTTTTTAAAAGGGATTATGGGGCTATTGTTGAAGAAGTTTTAAAAGATTTTTCAGTTGGAGAGATTCAAAGAGTGCTGCAAGGTCTTTTAAGAGAGCAAGTTTCAATACGTAATTTGGTTACAATTTTTGAAACAATAGCTGACTTTACAAGTGTTACTAAAAATACATTTTTTTTGATTGAAAAGTCTAGGCAAGCAATTGGAAGACAAATAGTTAGTGGATATTTGGACTCCAATTTAGAGCTTAATGTAATAACAATAAATCCAGAATTTGAGCAGAAAATAATTGATTCGCGCTTTGAGGCTAATAATGATCTTGTAAGTTCTCTTGATGCAAATTTGAGGACTAAGTTTATTTATGAACTTTTTAAATTTGTAAATCAGGTTCAATCACAAGGGTATTATCCTGTTATACTATCTAGTGAATCCGCAAGACCTGTAATAAAGGTATTAACAAGTAGAGAGCTTTCAGATATTGTTGTTATATCTGTTTTAGAGGTTCCAAAAAATGTTAAAGTTAATGTGCTTAAAACGGTAGAGGTTGAAGAGTAGTATTATGGTTCAGTATTTTACAGAAAGAGGTTCAACCTATAATGAGGTGATAGAAACCGTTAAAAGAAAATATGGAAAAAATGCTAGAGTGATGACTTATAAGACTATAGCTCATGGAGGGATATTTGGCTTATTTAGTAGAGATTGGATTGAGGTTTCAGGTTATGTTAGATATGATGTTTATCAGCAACAAATAAACGTTGAAGAAGAGAAGCGTAAGATTCTTCAAAGCATTAAAAAGGAGGAAAGATCTTCAATTGAGGATGTAATCAAAGAAGTTAAATTGCTTAAAAATGAGCTTGCCAATAAAAAGGAAGAAGTAAATCATCCAACAATTCTAAAAATAGAAGATATTTTACGTACTAATGATTTTTCTGAGAGTTATATTAGAGATATTAATGATTTTATTAAGAAAGAGTTTAGTTTATCAGCTCTTGATGATTATGATAAAGTTAAAGACAGTGTTATAATATACATTGCTAAAACTATTAAATGTTCAGGATCTCTTATTGATAATCTTAAGAAAAGAATTTTTATTTTAGTTGGACCAACAGGTGTTGGAAAAACCACCACAATTGCGAAGCTTGCAGCAATTTATGGGATTAACAGTGATGCTGAAAGCTTAAATATTAAGATTATTACCATTGATAATTATCGTATAGGGGCTAAAAAACAAATTCAGACATATGGTGATATTATGGGTATTCCTGTTAAGGCAGTTGAGTCTTTTAAGGACTTAAAAGAAGAAATTACGCATTCAAAGGATTTTGATCTTGTTCTTATTGATACGATTGGTAAAAGTCCTAAAGATTTTATGAAACTTGCCGAGATGAAGGAACTTCTTAGTGCCTGTGGTCGTGATGCTGAATTTCATTTAGCTGTGAGTTCTACTACAAAGACAGCGGATATTAAAGAAATATTTCATCAATTTGCTCCTTTTAGCTATAAGACCGTAATTTTTACTAAGTTAGATGAGACAACATGTGTTGGAAACTTAATAAGTCTAATTCATGAAACGAGAAAAGAAGTTTCCTATGTTACTGATGGACAAATTGTTCCTCATAATATTAGTATTGCAGAACCGCTTACCTTTATCAAAAAGATAAATGGATATAGAATAAATGACGATGTTGAATTTATTCGAAAGCTAAGAAGTAAATCTTATTATTAAGGATAATTATAATGGAAGATCAAGCTCAAAGTTTACGTGATATTATGAGATTGAATAATAAGGCTAATTTTGTTGTTGATGATAAAATTCAAAATAGTAGGACAAGGTTTATTGCTATTACTAGTGGCAAAGGTGGTGTTGGTAAAAGTAATATTGCTGTGGGGATTGCTCTTAAGTATTCAAGCCTTGGTAAAAAAGTTTTGGTTTTTGATGCAGATATTGGGATGGCTAACATTAATATTTTGCTTGGAGTCATTCCAAAATACAGTATTTATCATATGATTATGCAAGGCCGAGACATTAAGGATGTAATAACAAAGACAGAATATAATATTGATCTTTTAGCTGGTGCTTCTGGGACGACAGAACTTTTGGATTTATCAGAGGCTGAGATGAACCAGTTTATAAAGGAGTTATTAAAAGTTTATGAATATGATATAGTGATAATAGATACCAGTGCTGGCATTTCAAGACAGGTTATTTCGTTTTTGTTTTCTAGTGATGACGTGGTTATTGTTACAACTCCAGAGCCCACCTCTATAACTGATGCTTATGGTATAATTAAGGTTTTATCCCATAGAATGGAAAATTTAAAAAATTTAAGACTTGTTGTAAATAGGGTTGCTAATGTGAGTGAGGGCAAGGTAGTGGCTAAAAAGGTTATTGATATATCAAGTCAGTTTTTGAATTTGAATATTGATTATCTGGGATATGTTTATGAAGATCAAAATATTAGGGATTCTGTTTTTAAGCAAAGGCCTTTTATTTTATTAAATCCTAATAGTAAGGCTAGTTATTGTCTTGATTCTATTGTGGCTACTCTTGAAGAGATTAATCTTGATAATAGAAAAAGAAGGGGTGTAATAGGATTTATATCCAAATTTTTTGGGATGGAGTAGATAAATATGTTATTTAGTAAGTTAAGCAAATATGTCTTGTTATTTAGTGCATTTGCATTTATTCTTTCAGTGTTTTTTGGCATTCTTGCTCGTGTTACTTTTATTGTAATATTGTTTAGGGCGTTTTTTCTTTTCATTATTTTTTTCTTTATTGGGCTTTTACTTGAGTTTTTATATAAGAAGTATTTATATAATCTTTTTCAAGATGATAGCTTAAATGATGATGATAAAAAGGATGTTGATGAGGATAGTAGCTATAAGTCTGAGTCAGATGTTATGCGTGCTTTTTCTGAAGATGTTCCTCTTATTAATCATGAAAAGAGTCATAATGATAATTCTAATTTTGTGAAAGAATTGAGTAGTTATAATATAGCTACTCAAGCAAATAAATTGAATGATGAATTATCAAAGCAGGGTTCATACATTGAGAATACTGATCCAAAAATTGTTGCTGAGACTATTAAGACTTTGATTAATAATAAAGAGGAATAATTATGGCTAGTATTGTCGATTTTTTCGATTTTAGAAATAAAATTAAGCATTATTTAGAAAGAGAGAAAAGTGTTAATTTAATAGAATTAGAATCAGATACTCTTGAAGAGGCTTTAAATGATGCTTCTTTAGAACTATCAATTCCTTATAAAGACTTGGATTATGAGATTTTAGTAAGGGGAAGTGATGGGTTATTTGGGTATGGTAAGAGAAAGTGGAAAATAGTTGCTTATAAGAATTCCTATACAAAGTTTGGTATTTTTGATGTTTTAAGCTCACATAGCAGATCTGAGGAAGTTGTGTCTTTAGATGGTAAATTTTTTATCAAAAGAACTACAAGGGGAGTATTTTTGAAAGTTACTGCGGCTCTAGGAGTTGGAAGTGCTGTTAATCTTAAAGACGTAATGGGTAAATTTGCATCATATAATAATATTAAAGATTTAGATAGGGATTTTGTTAGAGTGGTAGTTGAGAATGCTAGTGGTACTTATGAACAAGTAGCTGTTTTTGAGGCTGATCTTTCTGAGGGTGTAACTATGATGGTTCATATATCAGAAGATTCAATGTCTGTAACTGTTGAATTTACTGCTCCTGGCCCTAATGGTGCTGAAGTTTTAGAGAAAGATATTTTTAATATTCTTAAAAAATATGGGATATCAAATAGAGCATTTCTTAAAGATAAAATAAAAGAGTTTGTAGATTTTCCGATTTATGGCGAACCAGTTGAGATGGCAAAGGGAATAAACCCTGTTAAAGGAAGAGATTCTTATATTAACTTTATTGCGAAGAGTAAGTATTTAGGTGAATATGGTTCTATAGATATAGGTAATGAACTTAGAAATGTTGATCAAGGCGAGGAATTGGCAGAAATTATTCCCTTGTCAAAGGGTGTTGATGGATATACTGTTTTTGGAAAGATATTAGTAGCAGAGAATGGTCGGGAATTAGATTTGGTTTTGGGAGAAAATACTTTAAGGGAAGGAAATAAGATTGTTGCAGGCTGTGATGGATATATGTCTATTGTAAATGGTGTGATTTCTGTGCATGATGTTTATGTTATTGAGGGGGATGTTGGCCCTGGTACTGGCAATATAGTAAATAATGGTATGGTGCTTGTTAGGGGGAGTGTTTTAGATGGATATAACGTTATGGCTAAGAGTGGGATAGAAGTCAATGGACTTGTTGGTAGATGTAATTTAAAGACGGATGGCTCTATTATTCTTCGCAGTGGAGCTAATGGAAAGGGTGGTTCAGAGATTTATGCAAAAAAATCTATTAGGTCTAAATTTTTAGAAAATGTTAATGTACGATGTGAAGGCGATATTGAAGTTATAAGAGGAATTGTCAATTCTTATGTTTCTTGTAAAAAGAAGGTGCTTTGCATTGGGAAAAAATCTAAGATAGTTGGTTCTTACATTAATGCAAGAGAAGAGGTTCGAGCATATTCTATTGGTTCTGAAGGTAATGCTGAAACTTCTATTTCTGTTGGTTTTGATCCTGAAATAAAAGATTTGCTATCTAGGTTTACTGAGTATCTTGTAAAGATTGAGAAACGGTTGGAAGTTTTAATGAAAGATATTTTTGCTTTAAAGAAAAATATTGAATTTACTGTTGATAAAGCCGATAAATCTTTAAAAATTGACAGTTGTAATGAACTTATTAATGAAAGGAATATTTTGATTTTAGAAATAAAGATGGTAAAAGATAAGCAAGCAAATTTACAAGAAGCTCTTGAAAATAGTAAGATTGATGGCAAGGTTTTTGTTGAATATATGGCTTATGCTGGGGTTAAGTTACATATTAAAGATGCTTATTATGAACTTTCAAGAGATTATCATAATATCACCTTTGTAGAGGATGAGAATATTATTAAAATGATAGCTTATGTTCCTTTTAAATCTAAATAGATTGAAGTTGTGTGTTTGGATGGGGGAAAGAGGGAGATTTATGGATATTAAAGGTTCATCTGAAGTTGCTAAGATAATTACACAAGGTTCTTTTAATGCTACCGAAATTTCAAATGAGGATATAAGGAAGAAGAAGATAAAAGATGATAAGAATATGGGCTTTGAGCAAGACAAAAGTTATCATGTTGCTTCTTCAATTGATAGTATACAGACAATTGATGAGCTTAAAGATGGTAAGCTTAATTTTGTTACAAAGTCAAAAATTAGGACTAGTAAGAAAAGCACACCTGATATATGTGATGCTAATTTACATGATCCAAAACTTGGAAAAAACGTTGATATTGAGCGATAGTTTGATATAGGACATTTTGTATGTTTGTTGTTTTTTGTTTTATTTTGATTATATTTGTTTTTATATATTTTCATATTTATATTAGTTTAAAAATAAAATCTAATAGCATACTTAGGAAATTTAGGAGTGAGGTAGACAAAACTATTATTGAAATTAATCAAGCCACTGATAGGAATATAAATATTATTGAAATAAAGATTGAGAGCTTAAATAGGATTATTAAGGAAGTTGATGAAAGAATAGAAATACTTGATCAAAGGCTATTAGGATTTAATGCCAGTTCAATTTCAATGGGAAATAATAATTTTGGAATGAAAGGTGATGTTAATGCTTATAAAAATAATTTAAATTATGCCATACCTACTATTGAGAAGAATATGATCAAAGAAGCATATGATATTCGCCAGCAAGTTGTTTCGCTTTATGAACAAGGAATGTCTTTAGAAGTTATTGCCAAGAAATTGAAATTGGATTTGGGTGAAATTGAATTAATTGTTTCAATTCATAGAGGTAATTAATGAAGAAATGGATAGGCATAGATCTTGGCACTACAAATACTGTAGCATCTTATTTGGATGTTAATTCTAGAATAATATTAAATGATAGAGGTGAAAGAATCACACCTTCTATTGTATCCTTTACAGATTCTGGTGTTATTGTTGGCAGTGCGGCTAAGCATCAAATATTAGTGAATCCAGATAGGACTTTTTATAATTTTAAAGTTAATATAGGTACCGAAGTTTCTTATAAAATAGGTGCTAATGCATATACTGCTGAAGATATTGCGTCTTATTTACTTTTGCATGTTAAGATGAATGCTGAGAAGTTTTTAGGAACAGAGATTTGTGATGTTGTAATGACTGTTCCTGCTTATTTTTCTGAGATTCAAAGAAGGGGTATTGTGAAGGCTGCAAGTCTTGCTGGATTGAAATGTCGGGCAATACTTAATGAACCAACTTCAGCAGCTCTGTCTTATGCTTTTGAAAAACAAATAAATGGGTTATTTCTTGTTTATGATCTTGGTGGTGGAACTTTTGATGTTACTCTTTTAGAAAAACAAAATGATACTTATACTGTTCTTACAGTTAAGGGTGAGAATAAGCTTGGCGGAAATAATTTTAATGAAGTCATAGAAAAGCAAGTTTTAACTCATTTTAAAGCAGAATATCATGATATCAATCTAGATGATATTGTTCTTCTTGAGCAAATAAGAGATAGAATTGAAGAGGCTAAAAAAAATTTATCTATTATGGATGAAGTTAATGTTGTATTACCTTTTCTTGATGGTAAACATTTGAATTATAAGCTTAAAAGAGATGACTTTAACTCTATGATTAGGGAATTTATAGAAAAAACTATTCGTCTTACAAATGAATGTATTGTTGATTCAGGAGTTAAGACCGATCTTATTTCAAAGATAATACTTTCAGGAGGTTCTACAAGAATTCCTTTAGTGAAAGAGAGACTAAATGAAGTTTTTCCTAAAATTGAGGTTTTGGATTCATTAAATCAAGATGAAGTTGTTGCAAATGGTGCAGGTATTCATGCTTTTAGTATTTCAAATAATAATGCTCTTATTGACTTTAAAGATGTAACGCCTTATTCTCTTGGTATTGAGACTTTTAATGATGGGTTTTTTGTATTAATTAAGAGAAATACTTTATTGCCAATTTGTGAGAAAAAGATATTTACAACGACTAATGATTATCAAGAAGAGATTGAGGTGCATGTACTTCAAGGTGAGTATAGGAAGGCATCTTTAAATTATTCTATAGGTAGATTTTTCTTTAGTAATATACAAAAAGCTTTAAAAGGTGTTCCAAAGATAGAAATACTTTTTAGTTTGGATGAAAGTGGTATTTTAAGCATTGCTGCAAAAGATTTAGATACTAATGCTTCTAAGTCGATTCAGATAAGGATGACAAGTGCTTCTGATGGTGGTATTCAAAAAAAGGAATGTGTTCTTTCTTTTTTATAAGATGTTGGAACTAATTGCATACCCTAGGCATTCATTTTGATATGGTTATTATGCTAAAATTTTTTAAAGACAGTATATTATTTTTCCAATAATATCATTCATGTTTATAAATCCGTATTCTCTTGAGTCGAGGGAAACTTGTCTATTTTCTCCTATTACTAGGTAGTAGTCTTTTGGGATGTATCTACTTTCTAATTTTTTCAGATGTTGCTTTTCATCTATCTTAAAGTTTAAGTTATGTATAGATATCACATTTTTTTCTAACTTTATAAATTTTTCTCCTGGTATGGCAAAAATTTTTTTGACGGATATTTTTTGGGTTATAGGGTCTTTAATGAGTACCATTTCGTTTTTTTTTGGTGTGTTCCATAATATGATATATGCATCTTTATTATTTAGTCTTATTCCATAAGCTAGTTTGTTGTTTATTATCCAATCTTGCTCTAAAAGTATTGGTGACATTGAATAGCCTTTGACTAAATGAAAAGATAGAAATATTTTGATTAGTGCAAGCATTAGTAGTAAAGCTAGTGTAATAAGCGCTAATTCTTGTTTTATTAGTTTTAAGATTTTCATTTAATACCTTTGTATGAAATTGAAGATTCTAGTGTATAGTGTATAATAAGACATATTATGATTATACCAAAAAAAGATCAGAATATATTGAAAAGAAACAGAAATTTCTTATTTGATAGGGCTATTAAGGGCGATTTTGCATTAAGAGATTTTCGTAATATTAATAACTTTGATAGAAAAAAAAGGAGTAATTTTTTTTATTTGATAAAAAATCCAAAAAAGCTTTTTAATATAATTAAATTATTATTTTTAAATTTAGTTAGATTTAGGTTGGTAAGTATTGATGGTTATAAGTATCGATATTCTTATAAGAATTCTGGACTTAAAACGATTAATGCTTATAATGTCAATCTAACTTATAGTTTTATTTTTAAATTTAATGTGATAATTTTTGCTTTAATATTAGTATTTTATTTGGATGTTTTTTCATATTATGGTTCTTATATTTTTCTTAGCAAGCTTAGTTTTCCCAAGGATTATTTTATTGATACTTTTTTATACTATAGCGATCAAGACTTAGCGCAGATCAATAATTATCTATTTGGGGTAGATGCAAATGATTATGAAACAACAGTAAAGAAACCTTTTATTTTAAAGGTGGTTGAACATCAAATTAAGCCGGGAGAGACTCTTTCTCATATTGCAGCCAGGTATAACATAACAAGTGAGACTTTAATTTCTTATAATGATATTAAAGATGTAAGGAGTATTAAGCCCAATATAGTTATTAATGTGCCTAATATGAAAGGAGTTCTTTATATCGTTGGGAAAAATGATTCTTTATCCTCAATTGCAAACAAGTATAAAGTTTCCAAAGTAGATATTCTTGATGCTAATAATCTTGATAATGAAGTCCTACATTTAGGTCAAAGGTTGTTTATTCCAGGAGGAAGAATGTCCCAGACATTACTTAGAAATGCTTTAGGAGAAACTTTCTTATTTCCGACTCAAGGAGTTATTACTTCAGGTTATGGCTATCGTCCTGATCCTTTTACTAAGACCATTAGTTTTCACAATGGAATTGATATTGCAAATGCAGCTAATACTCCTATTTTAGCAACAAAAGAGGGTATTGTGGTAAAAGTTGGTTTTAGTGTTGGAGGATATGGAAGATATATTATTATCTCTCATAATAATGGTTTTCAAACCCTTTATGCTCATTTAGGTTCTTTTGCAGTTAAAACTGGGCAAAAAGTTTCAAGAGGACAAATAATAGGACGTATGGGAAGTACAGGGTATAGCACGGGTAATCATTTACATTTCACCATTTTTAAGGATGGGAAAACAGGAAATCCTATGAAATACCTTAAATAGTTGCTATATGTACTTTGATATATCCAATTTTTTTAATATTTGCATTAATTTTTTTCCTTCTATTATGTCAATTAACCTACCTTCAATAATTTGTTTAGCTTTATCAGAAAATGTAGCTGGTGCAATGCATAATCCTTTTAATTTGCTTTCTTTAGTTTTTGCAATAAGATCTTTTAAGAATAATTCTCCAAAATTTTTTTGTTCTGTTCTGACAAATCGGACTATTAAATTTTCTTCCCATTGATTATTTGATAGTTGGAAATTTATATCTATAAATTGAGAGTTTATTTCATTTATCTTTGTATATCTTATTTGGAACTTGTTTTGATAGAGTATGAGAATAATTTCATTGGCTAGACTTTCAAATTTTTCTTGTGAACTTTTAAGATATATTCTTAATGCTAAATTTTCACTCAATCTTTTACTAAATTCAAGTTTTTCGCCAATTTTTGGATAGTTTGGATCAATCCTTTCAACTTGAGTAAATGCTTCGGTTGCTTTTTTATAATTTTCACTTTCTATGTAAAGTTCTCCTAGTTTGCTAAATAGTTTAATGGATATTTGTGGAGGTAAATCAGGTTTAATTTTTATTATTTCCCTAACATTATCTTCTAGTTTTGCTAAGTTGTTATTTTTTGAGTTTATCTCAGCTTCGATTAAAAGGGACTCATATGCCATTCCATCTCTATTTTTTATTTTTTTTGCTATTTCAAGTGCAAGTTGATCTTGATTTAATTGAGATAGAGACTGGGCATATACTAATAGAACATTTACATCGTTTTGTATGTATTTTCTTATACTATTAAATATTCCAACGGCTTTATTATAGTTTCCTGTGTGAAAAAGTGCTATTCCTATGTATTTTAAGGCATCACTATTATTTTTGTTCAATTTGTATATCTTGATGAGGTAATGGAGAGCTTCTTTGTACTGTGCATTTTTTAGAAAAGCTATTCCAAGATAGTAATTTGCGTCTATATTATCCTTTTTAATAAGATATGCTTTTTTGATGAATTTTAATGCTTCTAGATTGAAATTCCTATCAAGGTTATAAACACCGTAACTTAAGAAGGCTTTAAAAAAATCTATTTCTTGGTTTGTAGGATTTTCTTCTATAAGTTGGCATAATTTTTTAGCATATTTAATTCCGTTTTCATGCTCTTTGTTGGAATAATAATAGTCATTTAGAGTTTGTAAAGCATTTATTTCATTTGGATTGACTTTTAATATGTTTGCAGCTTTTTCTATTAATTTTTTTGTTCTAGTTGATATTTTTTTATTTTCACCTTTTTTTTCTGTTTTTGTGTTTGTTATTGTAATTCTGAATAGTAAAAATATCAAAGTAGATATTGCAATTGAGGAAAGTATTATGAACAATGGTAACACCCTAACATCTCCTAAAAATCGTAAAAATGTAATTCATAACCTAAGTATTTTTCTTTTAAATAAAAGCTACTTGTAAGTTGAATATGATATTAATTATATTATATTATTATCATAGTTAGTCATATATGAATTTGTTTTTTGCAAAGGAACAAAAAGGTTGGAATTCTTGAAAGGGTTTTTAGCAATAAGGCTTTATGATAATGAATATTTTTCGATTTTAAGTTTAGATGATATCGCTGTGAAAAGAGTGGTATTGGGTAAATTTGCAGATGAAACTAATGTGAAATTAGATTTTTACATTAGTGAGTATAAAGATTTTTCTAATTCTATTTTCATTGGTTCTTTTTTCTTAAATAATCTTAGAAAAGAAAGTTCCAATATAAATATTTATTGCAGCATAGATTCTATGCTTCTGTATGTTTATGGTGAGTGTGATGGAATTACAAATAAATCTAAGTTTGATTTAAAATTAATTAATCTTGTTGCAAATTCAGAAGGACTTATTAGTTCTTTGGAAAGTCTTAAATCAGATGATTTACCTGTTAGTTTTAGTGATTTAGAGAATGGCGAGGGAGGTGTTAAAGGATTAGAAGGGATTTTGGGACGAAACCAAGAGGATTCTTATTTAGATGAGCGCTTAGATAGTGTTGATAATTTGTTAGATTCTCAGAATTTGTTTGTGGACGAAAGGTTTTCTAGTAATGAGCGTAATTTAAATTTATTGTCAAATTCTTTAAGTTCAGATAGTGATACAAATGATACATTGTTAGATGAGAATTTAAGTTCTGACTCTAATCTTAATTTAAGAAATTTTGATATTGGAGTTACTCGGGATAGATTTAAAAGTAGTATTGATGAAGATAGTGAGATTAAACATAACATTAATGAAAAGGAGGCTGTTAATCAAGGTGGTACTTCTGATTTAGATAATGTTTCTGTTGGTGTTAATAATGATATTAGTACTTCTTCTGATGATTTTGATGATTGGAATGTTGAAGACATTATTACAGACCTTGATAAGGGATTTGGTGAAAGTGAATTTGATAATGTTGTTTTGGATGATTTTAGTGAAGAAGATTTCATAACAGGTGTTGAGGAGAGTCGAGGAAGTTTAAATTTAGAAGAAGAAGAAATTATTCAAACTTCGATGCTTTATTTAAGTCTTTTCTCTTTGTTTCTATTGATATTCTTTTCATTATTTTTGATTTTTTCTAAAGTGTTAAATCATAGAAATTTTGCAATTTCTTGTTTTTCTTGTTATTGTTTTTATCAAGAAGAAAAAATTAATAAATATGAAAAAAATAATTATGTTTAGGCAAATTGTTTGTTTTTTTTTATTAAGTTTATTATCTTGTTCTTTTGGAAAAGTGTCTTCAATCAATAATGTAGTTAAAAGAAATATGGATGATTTTGATTTGAATCATCTGAGTTGGTTATGGAATTTTGACTATTTAGGACAAAATTTTGATGAATATTTTGGAATAGATTCAAATTCTTATGTGTATGTTGCCTATCTTTTTAAGAAAATAGGATATGATGAAAAGTTTAAGGAATATATGCATAAGGCAATAAAGAGTGGAAATGATATTATGTCACAATTTGCTGGTGTTAGGCTTCTTGAGTATTATAATGCTAGAAGGGAATATTATGATGCTGAACTTATTGGACGGAAACTTTACAAAAAATACGATAGTAATAAATTTATTATATTAGGCTATTTTAAGAGTCTTTATTGGCAAAAAAAGAATGATGAGGCGCTTTTAGTTTTAAATAAGCTGGAAAAGATGGATTTTTTTCAATCTCAGGAAAATGAGAATATTTTATTTAAGGCAGTGCTTTATTTTAATGCTTCCGATGTTAATTCATCATTGGTTTATTTCAAGAAATTATTTGAAGATTTGCCAGCAGGATATTTACATATAAGGGCTCATGATTATCTTAATCTTGAGAATCGGCCTGGCCTTTTGAGTTCAAGTTTTTTAAATCTTGTTAAGTTTAAAGCCTTAGTAGCTAATGGGGATTTAAAAGGTGCAGTCAGTATATTAAGTGATGATTTTAAGGGGTATTATAATAATTTTGCCTTTTTAAATGATGTTTATAAGTCTTTTCTGGGGTCAGGGAATATTAGCAAAGCATTACTCTTTTTTAGTGATTTAAATAGTATTTATAAGGATTATTATTTAGGACTTATAAATTTAAGGTTGAAAAAAGATGTAGGTCTTTTTACTATAGTTAAATATTTAGAAAATACTTCTTTTAAAGATGAACCTTATAGATTAGAAATGCTTAATGAAATTTTTAGCAATTTAATATTTACGCAAGATGCACGAAATTATTTTGTCCAAAATATAGCTAGATTCTATACCGATAAGGATAAAAATAGTCTTAGTTTTATTAAAGTTTTAGATGAGTATATTTTAGAAGCTGTACAACTTGAGGATTATGGTAATTTGTATGCACTTTATCGTAATGGTCAAGATATTATTGATAAAGCTATTTTATCTAGACTTGCTTTTATTAATGCAAGGCTTATATATCATAAATTTATTAATTCTAAGTCAAAAAATGAGTATAATGAACTTTTACGTTCTTCTATTGAGTATAATCGGACATCTTATGCCTCATTTATGAGCCAATATTTATTGGGTCAAAGTATTAATGATTTTTTTGAAGATGGTTTAGATATTCATTATGATCAGTCTGATTATGAAAGGTTTTTAGAGGGTTTTTTGAAATTTAACTTGCATTCTTATGTTAGTGCTTTTGTTGCTAATGATTTTAAGAATGGTTATAGATTTTCACCTAATTTTTATCGTAAACTTTATGATGAACTTGTGAAGCATGAATATTATTATGAATCTACAATTGCTATTAACTATCTTGTAAGACAAGATAGTTCGGCTTTAAATAAAGATGATTATATGCGTCTTTATCCTTGTTTATATAGTACTTTGGTTAACTATTGGGCAAAGAGACGAGGACTTTATCCTAGTCTTGTGTTTGCTTTGATAAAGGCTGAGAGCAGTTTTAAAAGAGATGCTATATCCAAACCTGGTGCTATTGGACTTATGCAGATTATGCCTTTAACATCAGCTGATGTTTCTAAAGAGATCAGATATTATGATTATGATTTGAAACTGCCCAAAGATAATATAATTATAGGAACTTATTATCTAAGTAAAAGGATAGGAATGATAGGGGATGTTTATAAAGCACTTGCGTCCTATAATGGTGGTATTGGAAATGTACGAAAATGGGAGAAAGATTATGGACATTTACCCAAGGAACTTTTTATAGAGGCAATTCCTTTTGGGCAGACTAGAAATTATGTTAAAAAGATATTAGTTTATTCTGTATTGTATGATGCTTTATATGATAGTAAGGGTATGGGCTTTATCATAGAGTATATTATGGGGAAACTTCCCAAGAGTTTTTAAATTGTTGGGGTTTATATGGAAAATGTTTTAAGAGTTGTGGTTTTAGGCTTTGTTCAAGGAATTTCCGAATTTTTGCCTATATCTAGTTCGGGTCATTTGTTGCTTTTAAAAAATTTTATGCATATTGATCTTTCAATAATATTTGATATTTATCTGCACTTTGCAACTGTTTTAGTTGTGATGTTTTATTATCGCAGGAGAATATTAGAATTTATGTTAGTCTTGGTAAAATTCTTTTTAAGAAAAACTACTAAGTTAGATCTTGATAAATTGGAATTAATATTACTTATATTAATAATCACTTTGAGCACAGCGTTTATTGGAATTTTTATAGAAAATTTTAATAGATTGTTTACTCTTAATTTGGTTTTAGTTAATTTTATTTTGACAAGTATTTTATTGTTTTTTATTGAATCTAGGATTTTAATTTTTAATTTGAGGCAGAATATCTTGTTTTCAGGGTGTTTAATTGGAGTTATGCAGGGAATTAGTGCTATGCCGGGTATTTCTCGTTCAGGAATTACAGTTTTTGCTGCAGTTTTGCTTGGATTTAATAGAGCAGAATCGTTTGAGATTTCGTTTTTATCTTTGATTCCTGTTGTTCTTGGAAGTTTGATTCTAAAGTATAAGGAATTTTTTGAGGCAGATATGCTTTTTAATATTTTTGAGATGAACTTGGGCGCCATTATTGCTTTTATAGTTGGTCTATTTTCAATAAATTTGTTCATTAGAATGCTTAAAGATAGTAAGCTTTATTATTTTTCGGCTTACTTGATTATACTTGTAAGTATAATTTATTTCTTTTTTTGACTTTAATAGAAGATGAAAAGTTTTTATCATTATTTTCAGTTTTTGCTTTTTTTTATGTTGGCCGTTATATTATTCTCGATTTTTGTGGCTTTAACTCCTGTAGGAAATATATTTGTATTTTTTGTTTTTAATCTCATAGGTCAGATGCTTCTTAATACTTTTTCATTTTTATCATTTTATCTAATACTTTATCCGTTTGTAAATTGGTACGTTTATAGAAAGAATATGTTCAGTAAGAGATTTATATTTAATTGGAATTATACGGTTATTTTATTTTTTACTCTAACATTTTGGTTAAAAGTTAACTCTGATCTTGAGAGTGCTTCTAATTTTATTAATTGGTTTTTGAGTAATTTTGGAGTTGTGCTTGGTAATTTTTTTGTTTTTCTTATTTTGATTTTGGAACTTATTGTTTGGATTTATTTAAATTATGTCTTTTTTAATAATGCTAGCTTTATTTTAGATACTTTTCATTTTGTAGTATTTAAATTTAAAATCTTGTTTGAAAGTTTTTTTGCTTGTTTACCATTTTTAAGTACTTTAAAGATTAAAAAAGACATTAAGATTTATAAGGACTTTGACAATAATTTAGATGCAGACAAATCTTATAACCAAGAAGATAATATTATTAATGATGAAGAATATCAAGCTTTATGGTCTTTTCAAACATTTTTGAGAAAATCTGATAAATCTTTGAATGTTGATTTGGATAAGACTGTTTTTTATAGCTCAGAAATGGGAGAAGAGTTATCAGAAGAGCAATCTTGTCTAGAGCCTCAGTGTAATTTAAATATTGAGGGTGGTTTTAATTATAAATCATTAACAGAGTTTGAGGATAACAAATTAGTGGCTAGTGGAAAAATTAAGGCTAGTGATATAAGAAAACAAGGCATAATAAGTAATATTGTCAAGGCTGATTATGGAAACTTATTGATAGATAAGGATAGTAGTAGTTACTTAATAGATATTTCTGTTTTTAATCAAAGAGAATCCAAGAGTGAAACTGAAGATATTGAATATGAGAAAGAGATTCAGAAACAGTCAATGATTTTACAGGAAACTTTTAAAGAGTTTAATATTAATGCTAAACTTATTGATGTTATTAAAGGACCTGTTGTTACAATGTATGCTGTTTGTCCCGATAAGGGTATTAAGCTTTCAAAAATAACTTCTATATCTGATAATATTGCATTAAGGCTTGCAGCAGTTAGGGTTAGAATTATTGCGCCAATACCTGGAAAAGAGGCTGTTGGAATTGAAATTCCTAATAAAAGACGAGAATTTATTTTGATTTCAGAGATAATAAGTAGTAAAGAATTTCAGAATGATTTTAAAGTTCCTTTTGCACTTGGTAAAGAAATTAATGGCAATAATGTTGTTTTTGATCTTGTTACTGCTCCTCATCTCTTAATAGCAGGTGCTACTGGGGCTGGTAAGTCGGTTTGTGTGAATTCATTAATTGCTTCAATTATTTTTTCAAAATCTCCAGATGATGTCAAGCTTGTGCTCATAGATCCTAAAGTGGTTGAGCTTAAGCTTTTTAATGATATTCCACATTTGTTAACACCAGTTATTACGGATGTAAATAGAGCCTTGGAAGCTCTTCGTTGGTGTCTTGATGAGATGGAGAGAAGATATGTTATTCTTGATAATTTGCTTGTGAGAGACATTAATGCTTATAATAAAAAGATATTAGAAGAGAGATTAAATGAAGTTCCATTACCTTATCTAGTAATTATTATTGATGAATTTGCAGATTTGATTCTTTCTGCAAGAAAGGATTTAGAAAATTTAATTTCTAGGCTTGCAGCTATGGCTAGAGCTGTTGGAATTCATTTAGTTCTTGCTACTCAAAGACCATCTGTTGATGTTATTACAGGAGTAATAAAAGCCAATTTTCCTTCAAGGATTTCTTTTATGGTTGCTAGTTCTATGGATTCAAGGATAATTCTTGGAGCATCAGGTGCTGAGAAACTTTTAGGAAAAGGTGATATGCTTTATATTAGTCCTACTTCGCCTTTTCCTCAAAGAATTCAAGGTGGATTTTTAAATGAAAAAGAAGTTTACAGATTAGTTGAAGAGGTAAAAAAATTTGGTACTCCAAATTATATTGATGATGAGATATTTATTGATAGTGTTGTGGAAAATAATGCTGTGATTCTAAATCCCTCAGATGAACCTATGTTTGAGGAAGCTCTTGAAATTGTTCGTTCTACCCAAAAAGCATCTGCTTCTTATTTGCAAAGGCGCCTAAAGATAGGCTATAATAGAGCCGCACGGATTATTGAACTTATGGAAGAGATGGGATATATAGGACCTATAAATGGTTCCAAACCACGAGATGTCTTTATTTAGTCTTTATTCAAATAATAAAAAGGGATATTCAATATGAATATCCCTTTTTATTATTTGCTAATCTTTTGTTTTAGCTTTCTTACTTTTTTAGCTTGTTTTCTTTTGAATACTTTTTCTTTTTTTACTCGAATGGTGGATGGTTTTTCATAATATTCTCTTCTTTTCCATTCTCTAATTATTGCTTCTTTTTCAATCATTCTTTTGAAACGTTTCAATGCTTTTTCTAGACCTTCATTTTTATCAACATTAACAGTTACCAAAGAATCACCCCCTTTCTTTATTATATTCTTTTAGTGTTATTGATTATTTGATTTTTGTCAATAAGCATTTGCTCTAAGAAAAAATCTGGGTTTACTGCAACACCATTGATTCTGACTTCAAAATGTAGATGTGGTCCTGTTGAAATTCCTGTGTTACCAACATGTCCAATATATTCTCCTGTGTTTACTATTGTATTCTCTTTAACTCCAAATTTTGATAGATGTAAATAAATTGTAAATACTCCTGGTAAATGTTGAATAATTACGGTTTTGCCAGTAATTTCTCTATCTCTTGCAAATACTATTTTTCCTCTACCGGCTGCGAAAATAGGCGTTTTTTCTTTTTTAGATGTAGCATAATCTTTGCCATTATGCATTTTATAGCTTGATATTTTTATGTTGTTTTGCATGTAAATTCTTTGCTCTCCAAAAAGACCGGTTATTTTATATTCATCTTTTATTGGCTGAACTAATGTATCGTAATGATATATTGTTGTGTCTCTTATGTTTCCAATTATGTTCCATAGTGTGAGAGCTTGTTTTTGGGCTTTAGGCGATTGTTGATTTTGGATAAGCTTGGATTTTTTTTTATTCAGTTTGATAGTTGTTTTTTTAAACTCAAATTTTTTTATCTCTATTTCCTTTATGTATGTTTTATTTTCAAATTCTATTTTAATTTTTCTTTTTCCTTCTTTGATCATTGGTGTGATTCCTATTAGGGCTATGTAGTATTTTTTGTTTCCTATGTTAAACTTGAAAGGAGAAGAGCTTAAAATAGGTTTTTGATTTATGCCTAAAAGAGATAGTTTTTTGAAATTTTTGTTACTTGCAAGGTATATGCTTTCTCCCTGAAAAACTTCTTTTTTATATTGGATTTTTGTGATACTATGACTTGATGCATTGATATGAAGTAATCCTATTGTTAATGTAAATAAAATGTTTTTTGTTTTAATCACTAATTTTATCTCTTTTTGATATCAATGATTTTTAAAAGTTTTTCGCTTTGATTGTAAAAGTCTTCGCCAATTGTAAATATTATGTCTATGTTTTGACCATCTTTGATTCCAAGTTCTTGAATATTTTGAGTTCCATTAAAGTAAATAGCTTTATAATAAGCTCTATTGTTTTTGATTTTCATGCTTATATGTTTTGAATTTCCATTTTTGTCAATTGTTCTGATATCTTGAATGCATACGTCTTCCATTGTTAGAATAAATTCTCTAAAGCCATGTCCGTAAGGTTCAAACAAATCTATTATTTTAAAAAGTTCTTCTTTTTTGAAGTTTTTAGGTATGGTGGCATCAATTAGTATTGAATCTTCATATGATTCGCTGTATTTTATTTTTTCAATAGCGTTTTCAAGCTCTTTGACAAATTCATTTAGTATATCTTCATAGAGTGTAAATCCAGCAGCAGCTTTATGTCCTCCAGAATTTATCATTAAATGGCTTGGTATCATTGAAATTAATTCTTTTGAATTTACTTTATTATTTGATCTTATGGACCCTTTAATTATATTTTCTTGTTTTGTTAAGAAAACTGCTACTTTTTGATAGTAAGAAGCAAGTCTTGTTGCCATTCGTGAACTAATGCCTTTTGGAGTATGTTTATCATAACATACTATAAATTTATCATTTTTAAAAATGATATTATCATTATGTGTGTTCCAAGATGTTTCTTCTTTACGTTTCCTTAAAGTATTTATGTTTTTAATTTCTTTGAACTTATTTTCTATTTTATTACTGTCTTCGGTTAATAGAAATTGAATTGTAATATCGGCTTTTTCAAGTCTTCCTGTTGAATTTAGTATTGGGGCGATCTTAAAAGCAATATCTGTTGAGCTGATTCTTGTTTTGGTTAGTATGTTAACTTCTTTTAAAAGGTAGTTAATTGATATATTTTCTCTTAATGCGATTTCTTTAAGACCTGCTTTTACAACTATTCGATTTTCATTAATAATTGGCATATTGTCAGCAATAGTTCCTATTGCGACAAATTTGAGTTTTTTAAGGCAATTTTTTAGTAAATCTTTATTTACTTCAAATATTATGTTGTAAAATATATAATATAATTTTTCTTTAATATCAATTTCTTTGTATTTAAAATATTTGGTAATTTGCATGAGTTCTTTTAACGTTTTTCTAGCAAATTTTGGATACTTTTTTACAAAATTTTCACTAATATCAATTGTTTCGATATCTATTTTCTTATTAAAGAATTTATTTATGAGTTGATTTTGTTCATCTTTATTAAATACAATTATGTATTTACTTTTTGAGAATTCTTCTAGCTTATTAATATTAACTTGCAAGTCATTGTTACTTTCTAGCATTAGATATTTTTTTAAGATATAGTTTCTTATTTCTATTGCATGAAGAACAATGTTATTACTTAATCTTTCTAGAAATAAGAAAACGATATTTTTATTGTAAAGGTTGGTAGTAGATAAGCAAAGTGCAAGACATGCTTTAAAACTGACATAACATCCAGCTATGTCTTTAAATGGGGAGAGATCTCCTTGTATATGAGGATTAATAATGATATTTTCTGTGTCAATTTCTTTGTTTGGAAGGTGATGATCTGTAATTATTACTTCTATGTTTTTTGATTTTGCATAGTTTGCTTCTTCAATATTAGAAATTCCGCAATCAACAGTAATGATTATTGATATTTTATCTTCATATGCTTTATCGATGATTTCTTTTGTAATGCCATAAAATTCTCCATTAGAAGGTATTTTATAGGTTACATTGAGTCCAAAGTTTTTAAGAGTTTCATACATTATTATTGTAGCTGTGATTCCGTCAGCGTCTTTGTCTCCAAATATTAATATATTTTCCTTCTCTTCAATAGCTTCATTCATTCTATAAATGAATTTGTTTATGTTCTTTAATAAGAATGGATTGTGCATTAAGTTTACACTACTTTCAGTAAAGAATAAAAAATCTTCTTCTTTAATTTCTCTTCTTAGTAATAGTGTTGCTTCAAGAAGGCTAATATTATATTTTTTTGCAATATTGATTATGTCTTCTTTTTTAATATCAATTTCTTTTTTTTTCCAGATTTTCATTTACTATTCCAGATTACTTTGATTAGAGTAGTATTTTTTCAAACTCTGTGTTGATCTTGTTTTTGATCATACATTCAATAAGTGCTCTTGATTTATTAGTCAAATTTACGTTTAAGATTGTCTTTATGTTCTTTTGAATTGTATATTCTAAGTATTTAAGACTGCCTGTATTAATGTAGTTATTTTTATTGTTGGTACAGTTTATGCAGTTAAATCTATTAATGTGGATATTATAATAATAGTAATCATTTATTTGTTTGTTGCATTGAAAACATACTTTTGATAAGTGTAAAAATCCTTTTATTATGAGAAATCTTATTTTGTATTGCAAGTCAATTAGTTTTGCTTTTTCTAGGCTTGAGGCGTCCAGAGCATCTGTAGCTTCTGTAAATAGTTTGAAGCATTCCCCATTGTCAAAGCTTAAGTTAATGAGTTTGAGCCAAAGATTGATTATTATTAGTTTTTCATAGGTTAAATCTTGCATAATAAATTCTTCATCATTGACTTCTATTATTTTGCATAAATTATTTTCTTTTATTATTTCAAAATTGGCTTTTACTAAGTTATTGATGTTTGATTTAAATTTTTTTATAGTAGAGTTGTAAACTATTGTGTGAATAATTCCTTTTGAATGAAATAGCTTTAAGAGGTAGTAACTTTTTTTATGATATAGATTTGTTATTATAGCGCTAATTTTGGTAAACTGCATTATACATATTGTATAATAAAAAAATTCATTGTTAAATGAATTTTAATAAAAATTTTCTTTTGTTATAATTGAGCTTGAGGAGATTAAATATTCTATGGAAGAATTAAAAGATACTGTTTCTAAGAGGAAGAAGCGTTCAAAGAACTCTGGGGGCATTTTACCGCATTTTGATAAGCCTGTGAGAGTACCTTTAATTGCAGTTCCATCACATCCTGTATTTCCAGGTATGTTTATTCCAATTATTATAGTTTCTGATATTGATATGAAGGCTGTTGATTATGTCATTAAAGGTAATGGTATCGTTTCCTTATTTGTATTACGTGATAAGTTTTTAGAAAAAATAGGTAATAAGAATGATAAGCTGACTATTAATTATAAAAAGGATACTTATTCTATTGGTGTTACTGCTAAAATAGTGAAGAAAATTAATCTTCCTGATGGTGGATATAATATTTTTGTTTCAACTATTGACAGAGTGAAGTTTGTCAAGGTTGTTATTAATGAAGAGTTTCCAATAATTGAGGTTGATTATTTAAAGCAGATTTCGGTTAAAAAGGATGATATTCAATCAAAGGCAATTTATAGCAGTATTTTGCTTAGAACTAAGGAAATATTCTCACATAGAAAGATACCTGAATTTCAGTTAAATATGGTGAATATTGAAGATAAAGGTAGATTATGTGATGTTGTTGCGGGAATGATTTCATCTTCAAAAGAGTCTCATCAAGAAGTGCTTGAAACTTTAAGCGTCAAAGAAAGGCTTAAAAAGGTTTTGGAATTAATTTATGAAGAATTAAATTTAATTGAGATTCAAAATAAAATTGCTAAAGGCATTCAGGAAAAGTTAGAAAAACAACAAAAAGAATTTTTTTTAAAAGAACAACTTAAAGCTATTAAAGCTGAGCTTGGTGTAGGAGATGAAAAGGGTAGTGAATTTTTAAAACTTAAATCTAAAATTGATGCTTTAGCGTTAAGTGGTGAAGCTTTAGATACAGTTGAGAGAGAGCTTGAGAAATTTTCATTTCTTGAAAGACATTCATCTGAGTATATTGTGGTTAGGAACTATCTTGAACTTATTACTAATCTTCCCTGGGGAGAATCTAAAGTTGATTTTGACAAGTTTAATTTACAAAAAGCTGAGAAAATTTTAGATAAAACGCATTATGGCATGAAAGAAGTTAAAGATAGAATTATTGAATATATTTCTGTTTTTAAATTAAGAAAATCTCAAAAAGGAGCTATTATGCTTTTGGTTGGACCTCCTGGAGTTGGTAAAACTTCGATAGGAGCAGCTATTGCTGAAGTTCTTAAAACAAAATTTTTTAGATTTTCTGTAGGTGGTATGAGAGATGAATCTGAGATTAAGGGGCATAGAAGAACTTATGTTGGAGCATTGCCTGGGAAGATTATTCAGGGTTTAAGAATTACAAAGACAAACTCTCCTGTTTTTTTAATAGACGAGATTGATAAGGTTTCAGCGTCTAATTATGGAGATCCATTCTCTGTACTTCTTGAAGTTTTAGATCCTGAGCAAAATGCAAATTTTAGAGATCATTATCTTGATTTACCTTTTGATATTTCTAATGTGTTTTTCATTTTAACAGCTAATTCTCTTGAAACAATACCTATACCTTTACTAAATAGAATGGAAATAATTCAGCTTTCAGGATATGTTGATGATGAAAAAATAGAGATAGCAAGAAAATATTTGATACCAAAGGTTTTAAGAGAAAATGGCGTTGATAAAGATTCTTTAAAGTTTCAGGGTTCAGCTCTTGTTCAGATTGCTAGGGAATATGCAAGAGATAATGGACTTAGAAATTTTGAGAAGTATTTAAAGCAAATTGTTAGGAAAGTTGCAAGAAAACTTATTGAAAATGAGTCTGTTAAGGCATACCAGATTTCTAAGGAGAATTTGGAAGAATATATTGGTATTCCTGTGTTTAGAAAAGAAGAATTTTTGCATAAGGTTATGTCTCCAGGTATGGTGATGGGTCTTGCTTGGACTAATTATGGTGGGTCAACTTTAGTCATTGAGACTGTTAAAACCGAATCTAAGTCTTCTGGTATTAAGTTGACGGGTAGACTTGGAGATGTGATGAAGGAGTCTGCAAATATTGCGCTTACTTATGTTAATAGTATTAGTGATAAGCTTAAACTGGACAATTCTTTTTTTGAAAAAAATATAATTCATTTGCATATTCCAGAAGGTGCAACTCCAAAAGATGGGCCTTCTGCTGGAATTACTATTGCTAGTGCTTTTATATCTTTAGCTCTTAATAAAACTGTAAGACCTAATTTAGCTATGACTGGAGAGTTATCATTAACAGGGAATGTAATGGCTATTGGGGGATTGAGAGCAAAAATAATTGCTGCTAAACGAAGTGGGGTTGAGCATATTATTATTCCTAAATCAAATAAAGTAGATCTTGATGATATTCCTATTAATATCAAGGGTGGCATAAATTTTCATCTTGTAGATAATATGCATGAAGTTATTAAATTATTATTCTAGACTTTTAAGTCTTGTCTTAGTTTATTACTTTTTCAAGTATTCTATATTTTATTCCGTTAGTGTTTTATTTGATATTTTTATTATTTGAACTGTGGGTTTAAATAGGTAAATTAGCAATGGCAGTAGTGTTAATGATGCTAGAGATGTTGTTATCATTGTGAAGGCTATGATTGCACCAAGTGTTGAGATTATTTTGTAAGTGGAAAATATTAATGTTAAGAATCCTATTCCTACTGATATTGAATTTGCAAAAATTCCATCAAATACATTAGGAATTGATTCAATTAAAGCCTTTTTGTAGTCCTTAGTTGTTTGATAATTTAATCTAAATGCATTAAAGAAATGAATGGAATAATCTACTCCTATACCCATGCTAACTGATGCAATTGTTGCCGTTGCAGGATTTAGCGTTATTCCAAAAAGTTTCATTACAGCAAAGTTTAAAAATACTGACCATACCACTGGGGTAGCAATTATTATTCCAGTTTTGATAGATTTGAAAAATAACATTAGCAGTATTGTTATTGTACTAAGCGTTGCGATAATGTTTGTAATTTGTTCTACTACCATAATTTTAGATATTAATATTTTTTCATATGCGCCTGAGAATTGATATTTATGACCTGGCATGTTTTTTTCAATTAAATTGCTTGCGTAGTTGGCAAAATTTTTAATTTCTTCAGTTGAATTTTGGTCGGTTCTTACAATCATTGATATCTGGGACCAATCGTCGTTAATATACATTTTTGCTATGTTCTTAATAGAATTGCTTCTACTAATTAGGAGTATTAGCTTGTTTAGGACAGCTTGATTTTCAGGGAGCCTATATTCTTTTGGATTTTCTTTTTTAAATTTGAAGTTCATTAATCTTACAAGTTGATTTATTGAATTTGATTGTGTATTTCCATTGAATTGATCAATTTTATCTGTAATTAGATCCAAAATTTTCATAGTTTTCTCATTTTTAAATTCGTTAGGACTTCCCTTGATCTCAATTTTAATAATCGACATTCCTCCTATTTCTTTTTGCATTAAATTTAATATTTGTTTTACACTTGTACTTTCTTTAAAATAGTCTTTCTCATCAAAATTGATTTCTATCTTGAAAAGACCTATAATTGAGATTAATAAAATAGTTAGAGTTATTGTGGATGAGAGATATTTGTTATTTAACATCCAATTTGTAACTGTTTGGTTTATTAATGAGAGTTTTTCAAGATAGCCGTTTTTTGATTTTTGCTCTTCTTGAATTTTTTTATTTTTAAAGGGTATTTTGACTAATATTCCAGGTAATACTAACAAGGACATAAGCATTGCAATAATAACTCCTAGTGACATAAAAATTCCCATTGTTCTGTATGCATGGATTGATGAGCCTGTTAATGATAAAAATCCAAAAGCTGTTGTAAGAGAAGTTAATAATATTGGTACTTTTAGAGTTTTAATTGTATTTATTATTATCTTTTCAGTCAAAGGTTCTTTTTTGATCTTCTTTAATATTCCATTTATTATATGTACAGAATTAGCACATCCGATCGAAATAAGGAGTACAATCATTGAAGTTTCTGGAACAGTGATTGGAGACATTACAAGGCTTTTGATTCCAAAAGTCCAGATTATTGCAAATATTGCAATAAGAACAGGAATTATTGCTCCTAATATATTTCCCATAATAAGATAAAGCGATAGGATTAATATAAAAGTAGCAAATGGACCTAAAAATTTAAAATCGTCGGCCATGTAGCTGAGTATTTTTTCTCTTATTATAAGGTCTCCTGTTAGGTAAAGTTTGAGATCATCAGTTTCATATTTTTTAATTGTAGCTTCCATTTTTTCAATTTCGTTCTTTAAACTTTGACCGAAGTTTATTTTGTTACTTTCTGTTGAAATAACTATGAATAGCATTAAAGTTGCATCATTGTTTATAAATTTGTTTTTTATAAAAGGTGTTGAATTTATTTTTTCTCTTATTTTGATCATCTCTTCATCTGTGTATGCATCTTTTTTGAATTGTGGGAAGTAAGTAAATATACTTGTAACAGAGTTAGATTTTAATTTTAATATATCGGTTATCTCTTTTGCTACTTTGTTAACTTTTTCAAAGGTTTCTTTGTTAAAAATGCCTCTTTTATTTTTAAACATTACTATTGTTGGTAATAGTGAATTGTTGTTGTTCTTATCTGTTGTTTCTTCAGTCTTTTCGTTTGTTGGAATGAGTTTTGAAACATCGGAATTGAATTTTATGTTTTTTAAGAAGAATCCTAAAAAGATTGTTATTGATATGAATATTGTTAATATCAATGCTCTGTATTTAATACTGAATTTTTCAAAGTCCATTTTTACCTCGTTATTTTGTTACTATATTTATAAGCTTATCTTTGACCGTAATGATTTTTACTATTTGTTTATTTTTTATATTTTTCATAATTTTTTGATTTTTAAATGCAATATCTTGAAGAGCTTCCTTGTCTGTTTCTTTGTCTAGTGTAATTCTGTCTTTTATTTTTCCATTGATCTGTAATACAATTTCTCTTGCCTCATCAATCATGAGATTTGGATCATATTTTGGCCACTTTGCATTCTTGAATATGCTAGATTTTTCTTCCATGTATTCCCATAATTCTTCTCCTAGATGGGGTGCAAATGGTGATAGAATAATTGTTAGAGGTTTAAAAATTTCTAAATAATTTTGGTCATATTTCAAAACTTCATTTGTAAATATCATCAATGATGAAATCGCGGTGTTAAAATTTAAGCTTTCTATATCTTCTGTTACTTTTTTTATTGTTTTTTGAAGTTCAGATATTAATTTTTTTGGTGCTGCTTCTTTTGTTAGTTCTTTATTTTTAATAGACCATATTTTGTTTAAGAATCTGAAAACTCCAATTAGCCCTTGTGTATTCCAAGGTTTTGAATCAGTTAAAGGTCCCATGAACATTTCATAGATTCTTATTGAATCTGCACCGTATTCTTTAATAATGTTATCTGGATTTATTATATTTTTTAATGATTTTGACATTTTTGCGACTATTTGTTTTAGTTCTTTGTTAGTTTTTTTGGAAAAAAATTTATTATCTCTTTTTTCAACCTCATCATTGGGAATTAAAATTCCATTTTCGTCTTGATATGCAAATGATGTTATCATACCTTGGTTTATGAGCTTTTTAAAAGGTTCTTTTGTGTTAACATACCCTAGATCATAAAGAACTTTGTGCCAAAATCTTGCATATAGCAAGTGTAATACTGAGTGCTCGGCACCTCCAACATAAAGGTCAACTGGCATCCAGTAATTAATTGTTTCTTTGCTTGCAAATTCTTTTTCGTTATTTGGATCAAGGTAACGTAGATAATACCAGCAGGAACCTGCCCATTGAGGCATTGTATTTGTTTCTCTTTTGTATATTTTTCCATTATGTTTAATATTTACCCAATTTTGGTTTCTTGACAAGGGAGATTCCCCTGTCCCTGATGGTTTATAATTTTCTATTTCTGGGAGCCTTAAGGGTAGTTTGTCTTCTTCTAGTGGTATTTCATTTAAATCTTCATCAAGCATAATAGGAATAGGTTCCCCCCAGTATCTTTGCCTTGAAAAAATCCAGTCTCTGAGTTTATAGTTAACCTTTTTTTGCCCTTTTTTATTTTTAGTAAGCCATTCTATTACTTTTGTTTTTACTTCAGTTGTTTTGAGATTGTTAAATTCTTGAGGTGTATTAGTTGAAATACCGTCTTCAGTGAATGGTTTTATTAGTATTTCATTTTTTCCTGTTTTAGAGACTACTTGTTTTATTTGTAGGTTGTATTTTTTTGCAAATTCAAAATCTCTCTCATCATGTGCTGGAACGCTCATTACAGCTCCAGTACCATAAGTTCCAAGTACATAGCTACCTACCCAGATTGGAATTTCTTCTTTAGTGATTGGGTTTATAGCATATGCTCCTGTAAATATTCCTGTTTTATCTTTCTCAAGAGAAGTTCTTTCAAGATCGCTTTTAAGATATTCTTTGTTTTTGTACTCTGAAATCAGGGATTTAAACTCATCTTTTGTGATTTTATCTACTATTTTGTTCTCTGGGGCAAGTACTAAATATGTTACTCCAAAGATTGTGTCTGGCCTTGTTGTAAATACTTTTATCTTTTCTTTGCTTGCTTTTACTGAAAATTCAATTTCAGCTCCTGTTGATTTACCAATCCAATTTTTCTGCATTTCTTTAACAGATTCAGGCCAATCTATGTCTTCAAGATCTTTTAAGAGTCTTTCTGCGTATTCTGTGATTTTTAGTATCCATTGTCTTAAAGGTTTTCTTTTTACTTTGTGAAATCCTCTCTCAGATCTGGGACCATCGGGAGTTTGGATCACTTCTTCATTGGAAAGTACTGTTCCAAGGTCAGGGCAGTACCAGACAGGCATTTTTTTTGTATAAGCTAGACCTTTTTTGTATAATTTTAGGAAAATCCATTGTGTCCATTTATAGTAATTTTCATCGTGAGTTCTAATTTCTCTATCCCAATCATAGGCAAATCCTAGTGCTTTAATTTGTTCTTTAAATCTTGCAATGTTTTTTTCTGTTATTTTTTTTGGATGCTTTCCTGTTTGTATAGCATAATTTTCCGCGGGTAAGCCAAAACTATCAAATCCTATTGGGTGAAGTACATTAAATCCGTTTAAGAGTTTATATCTTGTTAATATGTCAGTTGCTGTGTAACCTTCAGGGTGACCTACATGGAGTCCGTTGGCTGAAGGGTATGGAAACATGTCTAGAATATAGATTCTTTTCTCTTTAGGAATACTTGGATCTTCATCAACCTTGTATGTTTTGTGTTTATCCCAGTAAGTCTGCCATTTTTTTTCTATTTCTGCAAAATTGTATTTAGACATTTGGCCTCTCAATAAATAGCAATATTATGTTTAAGGCTTATATAGCATTTACATTTTATAGTTATTTTACTAAAAAGTAAAATAACTAAATTAATATTTAGTTCTGTTATCGACTGAAAGCGGATTTCATTAATTATGCTGTGGACTGGACTTGAACCAGCATGGGCTTAAGCCCACTAGCCCCTCAAGCTAGCGTGTATACCACTTCCACCACCACAGCGCCACACATATTATATTTTCTATTTAGAAAGTTTGTCAACTTTTTGTGTTTTTTTCTTTTTTATAATGTAATTTATCACAATAATTATTGTGATTATAATGAATATTATTAGTAATATGATTTTAATTTTAGGTAGTATTATTTGAAACGATTCACCTATTTTAAAGCTTAATATAAAGTAAGTTGTAATTGATATCATAGCTGCAAAAAAGTCAGTTATAAGAAAATGACTAGTTCGCATTTTTCCCATTCCTGCTGATATAAATATTGCATTTCTAAACCCAAATGGAATAAATCTTCCAATTAGCAAGGTTAATTTTCCGTATCGTCCATAGTAGTAATTCATTTTATCTAATAGTTTATTTGTTTGTGTTTTTTGTTTAAATAATTTTTTAGCTAAGAACCTGCCTATGCAAAATGAAATTATATCGCTAATATAGGCTCCGAAGAAGATTCCTAAAAATATTGGTATTGTATACTCATTTTTTCGACTAGAAAGCATTCCTCCTATTAGTATTATTGCATCTTCAGAAATTGGAATGTTAAGGCCCGCAAGGATAAGTAGTCCTGAAAATATTATTGGCGAATAAGCTATATTGAGATCTATAAATTCTAGTATGATTTTCATAAAATTTCTCGTTATTTTTTTCTTGTCTTGTAATGTAGATATATGCTAGTTAGAGTTATGTATGAACAGTAAAAAATTATTATTATTCCGTATATCCTTAAATAGAAATTTGTCACTCTTACAATGATTATAGGTATTGCTAATAGAATGATTATTACTGTTATAGGATATGTTATATGTTTGAATTCTTTTGTTTTTGAAGGATAAATGAATTTAATTGGTACAAAGCTGAATATGATGCATAATAGTATTATACTGAGATTAGTAATCTGGCTTATTGTGAATATTATGTTGAAGATTATGAGAAAATTCCATAAAGATGGGAAACCTTTAAAATAATCATCACTGGTTTTTGCATCTGTCCTTGAGAATTGGTATGCTGCTGCAAGTAAAATTCCAATGCAGACCATTGTTTTATATTCGTTTTTTATGAAGTTACTGTAGTAAAAAAATATTGTGGGAATAAAAGCGTAATTTATGTAGTCTACTATATTATCAAGGAGTTCTCCATTGATTGTTGGGATTAATTCTTTTATCTTTAATTTTCTTGCCAGTGTCCCATCAATACCGTCAATCATAATACCAAGAATTGTGAGTTTTAATAAGAGATTATAATCTTCATTTATTATGGAGATTATTGAGTAAAGACCGATTATTAGTCCAAAAGCTGTTAAAATATGTACTGACCAAGCTAAAATAAGGTTTAATTTTTTCAAATTTTACTCCTTTATTAAAATAGTTTCCTTACATCCTCTAGACGTTCTTTAAATGTGTTAATAGTATTTTTTATTGTTTTTTTTAAGCTTAAATCAACACCGGTAATTTTTAGAGATTCTAAGGGGTATTTTGAGCCTCCTATTTTTAGAAATTCTATGTAATTTTTAGTAGCATCTTTTTTGTTTTCTTTTATGTTTTTATGTATTAAAAGAGCAGCTGTAATGCCTGTTGCATATTGATATACGTAAAATGGTGAGTAGAAATGAGGAATTTTAAGACATTCGAGTGAGCTGTCTTCATTAAACTTAAGACTTGGACCGAAGTATTTTTTTAGCAATTTTAAATAGATTGTCTTTAATGTTTCTTTTACTACTGGCTCATCTTTATTGCTCATTCCATGAATGATGTATTCAAATTCAGCAAACATTGTTTGCCTGAAAAATGTTGCAAGTAAGTCATCGATTTGATTTAGCTTAATATATTTTATTTTTTCGATATCGTTTTCATTTTTTAGTAAGTATTCTGCAAGTATTTGTTCATTTAATGTGGATGCTATTTCCGCTTCAAAAATAGAATATTTGTATTGAGGAAATGGGTTATTTTTGATACTGAAATAGGAATGCATGGAGTGTCCTGCTTCGTGTGCTAGTGTAAACATATCTCTTATTGATTCGTCTTTATAATTCATTAATATATAAGGTTTTCCGTTGTATGAGCTTGCACTAAAAGCTCCTGCAATTTTTCCTTTATTTTCATATTTGTCAACCCAGCGTTCTTTTAAGAGCCCTTTTCTTAGTACTTCAATATACTCATTTCCTAGTATTTCTAGTGACTTTAAAATTTTGTCACAGGCTTCTTTAAACGAATTTTTGAATTTAATGTCTTTTGTTAGGGGAACATAAACATCATAATGGTTAAGATATTCTTGTTTAAGTATATTTTTTCTAAATTCGTAATATTCATGAAGTACATATAAATTTTCATTAACTGTTTCAATTAAGTTTGTATAAACCTTATAATCAATATTATTTTGAAAGAGCTTCATTGATATAGTATTTTCAAATTTTCTTGTCTTGGCCAGGAATTTATTTTTGTTGATATTGGCAATTAAGAGGTTGGCTAATGTATTTTCATGTTTTTTATATTCTCGATAAAATTTCAAAAATGCTTCTCTTCGTATTTCTTGATTTTCATTCTGAAGAAATAGATTGTAAGTAGCGTTACTTAACGGTTGGCCGTCAATTTCTCCAAATTCCATGTCAGCATTTGTTAATGAGGAGAATGTATCCTCGTAAGATGAATAAAGAGATGTATAGTTAGCTAATATCTTCTCTTCGCCTTCGTTTAAAATGTGTTCTTTGTGTCTTAATATTTTTTCAATTGCTATTTTTTGATTTTTAATTTCTATGTCTTCAAGCCATTCTCTTATTTGTTTTGTATCTATTTTTAAAATTTTTGGAATAAAAAATGAAGTAACATTTAATGTGTATGTTTCTAAGTTGACATTAATTGCGCGAAGTTCGTTCGAGATTTGATTGGTTACATCTGTTGCCAGCTGAATATGTGTGTAATATGTTGTTTTCTCAAGCTCTTCTTCAATTGCATAGTAATCATTTAATGCTTGCTTAAAGATATTTAGATTAAATTCTAGTTTTTCGTATTTCTTGAAGTCTTGAAGCTTGAATTTTATTTTTTTGACTGTTTCCTTGTATTCTTCATCATTTTTGAATAGAGAAGATAAATCCCATTTGTCGTCTTCATTGATTTTGATTCTGTCTATCATTAAGCTTTCTCCTTGAATTTAATATGACATTAAATTGTAATTATGAACAATAATTATTGTAAATGTTTGCTTTCAATTTTACAAATGAATTGGAAATTTGATTTGTAGGTGATTCTTAAAATCTGTTTTTTTGACATTAATTTGGAGATTTTATTAAAAATTTTTTAAATTTGGTGAATGCTATTCCTCTATGGGATATTTTATTTTTTTCTGCAAGACTTAATTCGCTGAGTCTTTTGTTATTTGTGGTTAAAAATATTGGGTCGTATCCAAATCCATTTTTTTTACAATAATCAATATTCAATGCGATTGTTCCACTAAAGACACCTTTGAAATTAGTTATCGTTCCGTTTATTGAGATGTGACTGACTATACATATGAAATACGCGGCCCTATTTTTTTTATTTTTCATTAAATCTATAATAAGCTGATTTTTTTCATTGGCTCCTAATTTCTTACCTAATTTATGTTGATCATATCTTTTGGAATAAATTCCGGGTTCTAGATTTAATGCTTCTATGCATAATCCGGAATCTTCACTAAAAACAGGTTGTTTTCTATCTAAAAGTTCAAATAAAGCTTTTGCTTTTAGTAAAGAATTTTCTTTAAAAGTTTTACCTGTCTCTTTTACATCAAAATTTTTAGGAATTTCTATTTTTATGTTGGGTATATCTAAAATTTGTTTTACTTCATTTATTTTATTTGAATTAGTAGTTGCAAAGAATAATGTTTTCATTGTATATAATAATAAATCATTAATTTTTATTTTTGTATTTCTATTGTATTTATAGTGATATCATTTATAAGTGTTATAGATATTAATTTATGGATTTCAAATGGGTTTTAACTATTGCAAAACTTTGTTGATTAGCAAGTATATATGGTGAGGGGTTTATGATGAGAGAAAGAAGAAGATTTAAAATTATATCTTTTTTTAAAAGATTAGATAAGATCTTTTTATCGGTTTTTATTTTTTTTCTTAAATTTTTAAATAATATTTATTATTTTTTTAGGCAAAATGTTAGCTTTATGATTATTCCTCATGTTAAAGGGGATGTTAGAAACATAAAGATTTCTTTTTTAACTTTGTTTTTATTTTTTTTATTTTTTCTTTTTATTTTTATAGGGTTTGTTTTGCTTTCTGTTAATTATGTTACTCTTAAATCGATTGTTAATTCTACTGAAAAAAGTTATGCGCTTGCAGAATATGAGATTGAAGATTTTAGAAACACGGTTGTAGAAATTAATTCTGTTGCTAGTAACTTTTCTAAAGTTTTGGATGAACTTAGTACTTCCTTAAAAATAAAGGAGAGTAATACTGAGCTGAATAGAGATAAATTAGAAGGAGACTTTGCAGATTTTATTGATTTGCAAATATTAGAGGCTAATACACTTAAAGAGTTAAATGACCTTAAAAATGTTAAGAATACAATAGAAAGGTCAATTGTTCCCCTTAATAGTATAGTTAAATTGCTTCATTCTCAAAATAAGTTATTGAATGATATTCCTTCGCTCTGGCCGATTTTTAAAGGTAGTGGTGTTGTTTCTTTGCATTTTGGACCTGCTATTGAGCCTTTTACTAGACAATGGTATATTCATAAGGGCATAGATCTTGCGGGAATAAGAATTGGAACAGCTATTGTTGCAGCTGCTAATGGTGAGGTTGTTAGGGCTAGTTATCAAGTTACAGGTTATGGTAATTTTGTTCAAATTAAGCATAAGTATGGACTCTCAACCCTTTATGCGCATATGTCTCGCTTAAATATTTCTAAGGGTTCTTATGTGAAAAAAGGCCAAGTAATTGGTTTCCTTGGTCAGACAGGATATTCAACAGGTCCACATCTTCACTATGAGGTTCGTATAGGGTCTCAGGTTGTAAATCCTGACATGTATTTGAATTTGGCAGTGGGGGCTTCAAAATAAATGCTGAATCTATTTAATATTAAAAAAGATAAGAAGGATAAGAATTTTTCATCATCTTTTATTTTTGCAGAAATAAAAACAATTATTGGAAAGGATGATTTTTTCAAGGGAGAAATGGTTTCAAATAATTTTATTAGAATTGATGGTGATTTTTTAGGAACTATTAATTCTAATAAGAGGGTTATAGTTGGAGAAACAGGACGAATTAAGTCAAATATAAATGCAAATGAGGTTGTTGTTTCTGGAATTGTTCTTGGAAATGTTCATGCTAGTAATAAAGTTAAAGTTTTTCAATCAGGATGTATTATTGGCAATATTTCATGTAAATCAATTGAGGTTGAAGAGGGTGCAATTATTGATGGGTATATGAACATTGGTATGGGGAGTCTTGGTTTCACTGAGAAAGATGTGTTGATTTATACTGGTTCTTATAAAGTTGATGAGGATATTTTAATTGAAGTTAATAAGGGAATGAAGAGTGAAAAAACAGCTAATGACACTCTCATAGATGAGAGTGATAAGTATTTATTTAATGATATGAGCAAGATAGATGAAGATTAATAACTTATTTGCGGGAGCTTTAAATCTTGATTCAAAGGATTATAATACCGCTAAAAAAAAAGTTAATACTAATAGGTCAAATATTTTTTCTTCGATATTTAAATCTGAGCTTGTAAGAGAAGATAAGCATTTTATCTTTCTTGAAAATGGTGAATTTAATCTTGAATTGATTAAAGATATGCTAAACAATATTAATGATGTTGGTGAAAAACTATTAAGTGAACCTTCTCGTCAAAATGTGGTTTTTTATAAAAAAACTATAGGTGAATTTTTATCTATTATTTTGTCATTTTCTATTTCTCTTAAAGAACAAAAAGGTAGTACTAATGGAGAAAGAAAGAGACCTAAATATTCCATTGTTAGTATTATTAATGAAAAGCTTGACAAGCTTGCTTATTCTGTTTTGCAGAATCAAGTTTCTCAGATTAAACTTTTAAGTAGTCTTGAGGAAATTCAGGGATTACTTGTAAATTTGCTTAGGTGATTTTGAATTTATGCTTTATTGTCACACCATTGAATCATTCTTTTATTTTTAAAAAATAATAAGTTGATGATATTTTAGAATAGGGTATTTAAAAAGGGAGGATATGATATAACACTTCCTTTTATTTAAACCAAATATTTTATTGCTATCTCTTTAAAGCTTTTTATTTGTTCATTTTTCCATTCCTCAGATTTGCCAAGTTTGTACATCATAATTTCAGCAACCTTTGGTGTAGCTTCAATTGTGGCTTTTGCATTAAGGAAGAGAGATCTTGTTCTTCTTGATAAGATGTCTTCAACAGTTTTTGCTTGCTCAAATTCAATAGCAAAGGTTATTTGAGCGTCATTTAATGGCAAGTCCTTGTGAATCTTATTGTTGAAGTCTTGCATTTTGCTTAAATATTTAAAATCACTTCCATAAGTTCTAAAGTGCTCAGGTATTTTGAGTGCTTCTTCTTTTTTTATGTATCCGTGTAGCCTTAAATTTTCCGTTATGGATTTTGACTCAGGTATTAATTTTTCTTCTATTGCTTTTTTTAGAACTTTTTCAGCCATCTTTCTGTAAGTAGTATATTTCCCTCCAGCAATTGTAATAAGATTTGATTTTGATACGAAGATTTTTTCGTTTCTTGATATTTTTGAGGTATTTTGTGTTTTTTTAGAATCTGATATTAAGGGCCTAATCCCTGTATAAGTACTTAAAATATCATTTTTGGTTATTTTAATATCTAAGTAATTATTCATATTGTTTATTATGAATTCAATTGCACTTTCTAGGCTCTTTGGTTCTTCCTCAATTTTATCTACTAAAATATCTGTGCTTCCACAAACAATGCCATTATACCAAGGTACAGTAAATAAAATTCTATTATCACTTGTTTTAGGTATAAGCATTGCACATTCTGTATTGAATTTATTTTTGTTTATTACTATATGTGTTCCTTGGGAAGGTTTTATAATATTAGTAGCATTAGGATCATCTAACTTTCTAATCTCATCTGCAAAGATTCCTGTTGCATTTATTATACATTTACTGTTAACGATAACTTGTTCTTTAGTTATTTTATCATTAATAATTGCGCCTGATATTTTGCCATTTTTTGTTTTGGTAAATTTTGTAAGTTCTGTATAATTGAATGCAATCCCTCCTTTTTCCGTGAAAGTTCTAAACATGCTTATTGCCATTCTAGCGTCATCAAATGAATTGTCGTAGTACAGAACAGAGCATTTAAGACCTTTAGTTTTAATATTTGGCATTTTTTCTATTGTCTTGGATTTTGATAGTAGTTTTGTTTTATACTTTGATTTTTTATCTTTTCCAAGAAGTGTATGGTACCAACTTAATCCAAGATAGTAGTATGGAAGACTTAGGAGGTTGTATATGGGTATAATAAATCCAAGCTTGTTGAGTAGGTGAGGTGCATTTTGTTCAAGTAGCGCTTGCTCATGTAAGGCCTCTTTTACTAAGGATAAATTAAATTGAGCTAAGTATCTTACTCCTCCGTGAATTAGTTTAGTTGATCTAGAAGAGGTGCCTTTTGCATAGTCAAATTTTTCAATAAGTAAAGTTTTGTATCCTCTAGTAATTGAGTCTATTCCAATGCCAAGGCCAGTTGCTCCCCCACCAATTATTATTAAATCAAAATCTTGATTGTCAAGATCTTTTAATTCTGTTTTTTGATTTTTACTCATAAAAACTAAATATTCTCCTTATTAAGATTGATGGTTTTATTTTTTTATGAAGTTCATTACTGTGTCAGTAAAATCTGTAAATATACCATCTACTTTTGCTTTGTTAAATAATAAATCTAATAATTCATTTTCATTTTTAACATATGAAGGTAATGAATCTGTCCTAAATGTGTAAGGATGAACCTCTATATTATATTTGTGTGCTAAGCTTGTAAGTTCTGTTATTTTACCATCAATTATAATTTGGGGTATCCAGGGTCCAATTCCATCAGAATATTTTGCAACTTCAGCAATACCTTCTTCTGATTTTATATATTCATAGTCTGTTGGTGCTTCATTCCAGTCATTTTCTCCAACAAGCATTATTAATTTTCCTTGGTATCCAAGTTCTTTTCTTATTCTTTTTAATTCATCAAAGTCGAATGTTTGTAGGTAAATCTTATCTTCTTTTGATTTATACCCATATTTATTTAGAATTTCTATTACAATTTTAGAGATGTCTTTACCTTGTTGTTTATGCCAGAAGGGTTTTTTAATTTCAGGGTAAATCCCAACATTTCTTCCTGTGCTTTTATTTAGTCCTTGTATGAATTTTATTTCTTCTTCTAAAGTTGGAATTTTAAAATTATATTCATTTAAGGGGAAACGATTAGGGTATATTGGTTTTTTGTTTTCAGGATCAAATCTTTCACTGAGACTTAGTGATTTAAGTTCAGTTAGTGTGAAGTCAGTGGCGTAATATCGTCCGTTTTCTCTAGCTCGATTGGGAAATAATTGTGCAACATTTGTGGTTGTGTCAATTTCTGGGTCGTGCATTATAACAGGAATATTGTCCTTTGTTAGAACTATGTCTTGTTCTAGATAATCAGCTCCTAATGCATAAGCATATGCTTTAGCTTCTAAGGTATGTTCTGGAAGATACCCACTAGCACCCCTGTGAGCTATGATCAATGGTGACTTTTTGTTTGAACCCATTTCTTGTTTAAAGCATGAAATTATGAGAAAAATATTTAACGTAAGCATTAGTAATTTTAATTTCATTATTTAACCTCTTATATTATGATTAATAAATTATATAACATATTTATCAATCTTCTGTTTTTATATAAATTATTATTGTTTTTTGTTAAATATCATTAGTTTTTTTCTCTTGCTTAAATGTTAAACTTATAAATATTATTGCAAATATACATGCACCTATTAATAGATAAAAATATACATTCCAATTGAAGTATTGCAATACAAAACCTGTAATGGCGCTGGCAGTAACAGAGCCCCCTATGTATCCAAATAGTCCTGTAAATCCTGCTGCTGTTCCTGCAGCTTTTTTTGGTGCAAGATCAAGAGCATGAAGACCAATGAGCATAACAGGGCCGTAGATTAGAAATCCTATTATTGCTAAGAGAATCGTTATAAGTGTTGGATTGTTTTCTGGTAATTGCCAATATATAAGTATTGTAATAAGGGTAGCAGTTATGAAAATTATTCCAGTTTCTGATCTTCTTCCTTTGAAAATTTTGTCAGACATCCATCCGCAAATTATTGTTCCGGGAATAGCTGAAAATTCATAAAGGGAGTATGCCCATCCTGAATCTTTTATCGAGAAGTGTTTTACTTGTGAGAGATATGATGGTGCCCAGTCTAGGATTCCATATCTTATAAAATATATAAATGCATTAGCAATGGCTATATACCATAGTAGTTTATTATTAAGAACGTGTTTTACAAATATTTTTTTTGTGTTAAGTTCTTCTTCTGCCTTTTCTGTATAGTTATCAGGATAATCATTTTTATATTCTTCAATTGGTGGTAGTCCTACAGATTGAGGCGTATCTTTTAGTGTCATTAGAACAAATATTGCAATGCCTATTACTATTCCTGATGGTACATAAAGTATAGCTTGCCATTCTTGAAAGTAGAGCAAAGCCCAAGAGGATATTATTCCGGTTGTTCCCCCTCCTATATTGTGAGCTAAATTCCAAGTGGCAACAGTTATGCCCCTTTCTTTTTTTGACCACCAGTGAACTATAGTTCTCCCACATGCCGGCCATCCCATTCCTTGAACCCATCCATTTGTGAACATTAAAATGAACATTAATGTTATTGCAGTTGTAGTGTCAATTAATTTCCATGGAAATAATCCAAATATAGTGGTGATTATTGCTGTGAGGAGTAGTCCTAGTGTTAAAAAATATCTAGGATTGCTTCGATCTGAGACATTTCCCATAATAAATTTAGAAAATCCATATGCAATTGAAACTCCAGATAAAATTATTCCTAATTGACTTTTGCTGAAACCTTCTTTTTCAAGTTCTGGTATAGTGAATGCAAATATTTTTCTTGTTAAATAAAATCCAGCATATCCAATAAAGATTGAAATAAATATTTGAAGTCTTAGTTTTTTATATAGTGAATCCTCTATTTCTTTGTGCACTCTCTTTATGTGGGGTGCTGGTTTTAGAAAATTAAACAATTTTTTCATATTTAACATCTCCATTATATTTATAAATATTAAGCTTTTTAGTGATAATTTACTTGGTATTATTTTTGTTCCTGGGAATGTTTTATTCATTTCTTGAATGATTTCATCATTCAAGCTTATTGAATCCAAGCCTTTGCTCTCTCAATTGCTTTATTCCAGTTGTAAATTAAATCTTCTCGCTTGCTTTTTTCCATTGAAGGTTCAAATATTTTATCTGATTTCCAAAGGCTTGTAATCTCTTTGGCACTTGCCCAGTATCCAATAGCAAGTCCTGCCAGATAGGCAGAACCAAGAGCAGTCGTTTCGGTTATTTTTGGTCTAACAACGTTGCATTGTAGAATATCAGCCTGGAATTGCATAAGCAGATTATTTGTGCTAGCTCCTCCATCAACTCTTAATTCTTTTATTTCAAATCCTTGAATAGAGTTTTTCATTGCAGTTAATACATCAAAGCTTTGCAGAGCAATACTTTCAAGAGCAGCTCTTATTATATGTTCTTTTGTTGAGCTTCTTGTAATTCCAATAATCATCCCTCTGGCGTAGGGATCCCAATGAGGTGTTCCAAGTCCTACAAATGCTGGAACGAAATAAATTCCCCCATTATCACTTACTGAGGCTGCTAGTGCCTCTGAATCAGAGCTTTTTCTGAATAATTCTAAATTATCTCTTAACCATTGAATTACAGCTCCTCCAATGAAAACACTTCCCTCAAAAACATAAGTTATTGTATTTTGTTTTCCCCATGCAATTGACGTTAAAATTTCTTGTTCATTAATGATAGGTTCTTGTCCTATGTTAACTGTGACAAAGCATCCAGTCCCATATGTATTTTTAGCCATTCCTTTTTGAAGGCATGCTTGTCCAAAGGTTGCTGCAAACTGGTCCCCTGCAATTCCTGAAATAGTGATTTCTGTTCCTAATATGGAAGCGTCAGTTTTTCCATACACTTCGGAACTTTGTTTAACTGTAGGTAAAATTGATTTTGGTATGTCTAATATTTGTAATATTTCTTCATCCCATTCAAGTGATTTAATGTTGAAAAGTAGAGTTCTTGATGCGTTGGAATAATCTGTAATATGTAATTTCCCTTTAGTAAGATTCCAAACTATCCAGCTGTCTATTGTTCCAAAACAGAGTTCTCCTTTTTCTGAGTGTTCTCTTGCTCCTGCAACATTGTCTAATATCCATTTTATTTTTGTGCCGCTAAAGTAAGCATCTAATACAAGGCCTGTTTTTTGTAAGATAATTTTATCTTTTCCTTTTGCTTTTAATTCATAGCAAAGTTGTGCTGTTCTTCTGTCTTGCCAGACTATTGCGTTGTAAATTGGATTTCCTGTATTTTTATTCCAGATAATGGTGGTTTCTCGTTGGTTTGTAATTCCAATGGTTGCAATTTCATTTGGGAAAGTTCTTGCATTTGCCAAAGCTTCTGCTATGACTCCTAATTGAGAACTCCATATTTCGTTTGGATTATGTTCGACCCAACTTGGATGTGGATAAATTTGTGTGAATTCTTTTTGTGCGAATCCTTTTATATTTGCATTTTTATCGAATATTATTGCTCTGGAACTAGTTGTACCTTGATCAATAGATAGAATGTATTTCATAGTAACTTTCCTTCCTTAGTATTGTTATAATAACTAATGTAATCATGTAGATTACATTAGTTATTATTTTTTAATCTTCCAAATTAAATTTTTGCTCTTCCTCTAAAATAAATTTATAAACCATAGCACCTAAGATTGCACCAATTATTGGACCTAATATAGGGATAATGAACACATTCATTTCATCAAAACCATGATTTTTAAAACCAGCCAGTAGTAACAATATTCTTGGTCCCAAATCTCTTGCTGGATTAATAGCATAACCATTCATTCCTCCAAAGCTTATTCCAATAGCTAAAACTATTGTTCCAATAATAAGGGGAAAAATTGGATTTTGAGAATCTTCCTTTACAAAGTTTCCAACAGCTAAAATTAAAAGCATTAAGAGAAATGTTCCAAATATTTGGTCAATAAATCCGGGCCAAAAACCAGGTACGGCAGGAAAAGTTGACATGATACCTTGGGTAGTTTCAAATGTAGGATCTATTTCTATCCATTTAGGGTAGAATACAATTAGTGTCATTAGAGCCCCAGAAAATGCTCCAAGCATTTGTGCTAAAATATAGTGGAAAAGTTTTGACGTTGGAAATCTACCAATAGTAGCTAATGCAATGCTAACAGCAGGATTTAAATGTGCTCCACTAATTCTTGCAGCTATATAAACTCCAAATGTTACACCTAGTCCCCAGCCAAGTACTATATTAGTATAGCCTCCCTTTATTATTTCTCCAGCTATAGGCGGATTTGATGGGAATAGGACTGTCATTGCTATAGAACCTGTTCCAACTGTTAGAAGAATAAATGTTCCTAAAAATTCTGCAAAAAATTCTTTAAATCGTATACAACAAATCATATTTTAACCTCCTTATGTTACAAGAACTTAATTTGAAATTGACTTTCTAAAAATATCTATTGTATTTAATTAGATTTACTATTTCTTTAATAAGTCTACATGTTCATTGCCGAAACAATGTTTTCAATGTTGTAAAATAAACTATTTTATAGTTTTTTATTTTCGTTTTGCCTCACAATATTTTTTCTAATATGAACTGATATATTTAAGTTGTTAAATTTATTGCCAAATGCAAAAACTTTGTTTAAGTCTTTTCATTTTGTCTGATTGTTGCTTTCCTCCTTTATATTTCAATGTATATTGTCTCAAATTTCAAAAAATCTAAGACAATATACATTGAAATATAAATGGGAGGGGGAATTATGACTTATAAATGCTTGCCAATTATCATCATTATTTTTTTTGTGCATATGATTTATTTCATATAAATTGAAACATTTGATTAATTCTTTTATTTTATTTATATTTTTTGATATGGTGGTGAATTTTTTATCACCTTCCTTGATTAATTGAGTGATTATTTTTTTTAAGAATTTTTTAATTGTTAGGTTGGACAATATTACTTTTTCACTTAAATAGCTTAATACGGTTTTGATATTCATTTAACATTCTCCTGAACTTAGAATTGAAGGACATGGAATTGTTTCGTATATTAGAAATTTTATTTTTTATTGTCATTAATGTCAATGGTTTAAAAAATTCTAATTTAAAAAATATTGAGCTCTTTTTTTAAACATTTTTTACTTGATATTTTATGTTTTTATGTGTTTAAATAATGTTATTTTCAATTACTATTGATATTGGTTATAAATTTTGGAGGCAAGTTTAGTGATCGTAATTGAGGGTTTAATTGGAGTAGGGAAAACTACGCTTGGGCATTTTTTGTCTAGTGAGCTTAATATTCCTTTTTACAGTGAATTAAATAATGAATTCACATTACATATGTTAGATAAATTTTATAAGGATAAGTCCAGGTGGGCTTTTTCAATGCAGATTAATTTTTTAAATGAGAGATTTAGGCTTATAAAGGATATATGTAGGACTAAAGGAGGAATACTTGATAGATCTATTTATGGTGATCGTGTCTTTGCTTCTCTTTTAAACGACAATGGATATATTTCTGATTATGAGTATATGATATATCTTAATTTGCTTGATAATATGCTGGAGCATTCTCAAAGACCCTTATTGCTGGTTTATCTTGATTGTAGTATTGATGAGGCTAAGCGTCGTATTAAGAATAGAAATAGAAATTTTGAGAGGGACATTTCTAGAGAGTATCTTAAAGGTCTTAAGGAAAAATATTTAAGTTGGTATGATAGTTATGATTTATCGCCTAAATTGAGATTTAATTACGATAGCATCAATATTTTTGATGATGAGCATAAAAGCGAGATTATTGCTTTCATTAAAGATAAACTTGTAATATAATTTCTTGTAAACTGATGTTTATTTTTTGAGCATGAATAGATTTTATTGGAGGTTAGCATGAGAAAATTGGTGTTATTGTTTTTATTTTTTTATTTGGCTTTTATAAATTTATTTGCAGGAAATGGTTCTCTGGTTGATGATAGACAAAAAGAACTTGCTATCTTTTATTATGAAGTTGGGCAAAGGTATGTTAATGTCGGTAAGGTTAAGAAAGGGCGAATTTTTCAAAAAAAGGCTTTGGAAATTTATCCAAAATTAAAAGAAGAAGTTAATCTTAAGGATGCTGTAGAAGAAATTGATTTTAAAATTAAATTAGAGGGTGGTGAGCCTAGTTTTCTTGCATTTGATGATATTAAACTTGATGATATTCCAGGAATAACTCATGATGAGATTGAGATTAGTGAAGTAACAAATGCTCCTAAGATAGAGTACATTGCAAATGTGGAAAGAGAGAAATATAAAGAACAAGCAGTTAAATTTCAGTTTAACAAATTTGTAAGAGCTCTTCTTTTGCAGAATATTGATTTACTTAATTCTGTTATGGCTGATGAGATTAAGGTTTGGGGAAAAGTTAAACCTAAAGCTGATTTTATTTCAAATTTAAAGGTTGCTTCGAATAATGTTAACAAGGATGATTTAAGTTATCTTGCATTTGATGATTTTTATGATTTCAAATCTTTAAGCATTATAAAAAATACCGATACTTCTTATAATGTTAAAGTTAAGGCTAAGATAAATGATCTTACTAAGAATATCCCTTTTTGGACAGATATTCAGACTTTATGTTTTGTAAAGCAGCATGATAAATGGGTGCTTTCTTCAATAAAGTAAGTTTTTAGTATCATAATTACAATTATCATTGCCAGAATATATATAAATAGGTCTCCAATGTATTCATAGATTGTTGCGAATCTTGGAGGCAATTTTATTTTTGATATTAGGTATCCTTCTTTAAATGTTTCTAAGCTTTTAATATTTTCTCCATATTCATTTATTACGGTAGTTATTCCAGAGTTTGTAGCTCTAATAGTTTTGATTCCATTTTCTATACTTCTAAATTTTGCTACTACAAAGTGTTGCCATTCCGATGAATTTGTATGTGACCAAGAGTCATTTGAAAAATTTAATAATAGGTTTGCACCTTGTCTTTTATAACTTCTTGCAAGGTCTGGGAATGCGTCATCATAGCATATTAAAAGGCCCAAATTAAATTTTTTGAGTTTAAATATTTCAAGTTTATTTCCATTTATTTGTCCTTTGAGCTTGAAATTTTGAAAGAAAAATTCTCTTACGGATTCATAGTTGTAAAATGGTATTTTTTCTGCAAATGGAACTAAAAATATTTTAGAATATATATTTGCTATTTGAAGATTAGGTTTTATTGCATAAACTGAGTTTTCACTTGTTAGTAATTTTTTATTTACATTTGAAGGTGAACCAATAATAAAATGAGCTTTATTGTTTATTATTAATTGATTTATTGAATCATATAACTTAAGTAACCTTTTATCATAGATATAATCTTTGTACGAATCAAATGGTAAATTTAATGTCCCTTCACTCCAGAGTACAAGTTCTGTATTTGGATATTCTCTTAAAGCTTGTTTTGTAAGTTTAATAGATTTTTTAATTTCTGCTTTGTTATTTTTATTCCAGGGATCGCCATTGATTTGTATTGCTGCAATGTTTAGAGTATCTATTTCTTTGGTTAAAGTTGGATTTAGTTCTATTTTTTTGATTATTCCGTAAGCAAAAGATGTACTTACTAGTAGAATGGAAAATAGGAGGCTTGATGTATTTATTTTACTTTGTTCTATGAAAAAATTTGCAATTCCTGCATTAAGAAAATAAACAACAAAGCATACAAAAAAGACCCCAAAAATGTCAGCAACTTGTATAAGTTCATTAAAGTTATTTACCATGAAAGCTGAAAATCCCCAAGGATATGCTGCAAATCCGATTGATTTTGAGTAATCATAAAATGTAAAAAGTATGGCTAAGGTTAATGTTTTATTCTTAAAAGTTTTTAATGAATAATACAATAAATATCCCAAAACTAAAGCGTAAAGGCTATAGGCAGATACTGTTCCTAAAAATGTAAGTAGTCCAAATGCTTGAAAAAATGCAAGCCAGAAATTTTGTAGACTATTAGCTATTAAGAAGTAAAAGATCGTTAAACAAATAAGAGTTTTTTTATCTTTTATTTTTATTAATGCAATGAAAAGTGGTATGTATCCAATTAATCCAATGCTTGAGTATCCCATATTTTTTACTTCGTTTGGAATTGCCAGAGTTGTAAGCACTCCAGAAAATGTAGCTAGACAAAAATATCTTGTTTTCATTTTTCCTCTTTTTTAGTATATTACCTATTATACATTTTGCATATTAAGTAGCACAGTTATTAATATATGGACACTTACATAGTATAATATACATAATATGTTTTGTTTAACAATGTCAAATTTTTATAGTATTTGCTTAAGTATGAAGAGAATGATTTTAATTTTGAATGTAGTTGTTTTATTTTTTGGGAGCGCATTTGTTTTAAATGCTCAGGGTATAGTTACCAACAAAGATGCTCAAGAAGAATTTAAATGGTCGCTTAATTCTTATAATGATGGATATTATGATGATGCTTTATTGTCTTTTAAGAAACTTTTAGGTTTTGATCCAAACAATCTTGATTATCATTTTTGGATGGGTAATGTTTATTATAGGTTGGGATATGTTGAGGAAGCTTTGATGGAATGGCGAAATTTGCAATCCCAGGGTTATAAGGTGGCCTATCTTCGACAATTAATATCTACAATTGAACAGAGAAGAGGTATATCATTGAATAATGAACTTGATGTTAAAAAGTTTATTCAAGTTGCTTCTCTTGATAACTCTATTTACAGGCGGCCAAATGGTTATCAGATTACATCTTTGAAAGCCGATCAATATGGTGGATATTATGCTGTTAATTTTATAGGAAATGAAATATTATATTTTGATGCTAACAATAATGTTAATGTTTTGGTTAAGGATGGGATTACTTCTTTAAAATCACCTTATGATGTGGTTGAACTTGGCAAATTACTATATGTGACACTTTATTCAAATGATGAGATTGGTATATATGATAAAACTTTTGGTATTAAAAGAGGTTCAATCGGTAAGAAGGGTACTGAATCTGGTGAATTGCTTGCTCCCCAATATATAACAGTTGATGATAGAGATTATATTTACGTTAGTGAATGGGGTAATAAGAGAGTAAGTAAATTTGATGTTAAGGGTAATTTTATTTTGCATTTTGGTGTTAAAACAGTTGGATATGCTGGACTTTTAGGTCCTACCGGTATTACATATTTAAATGGGAATATTTATGTTGCCGATGCTCCTAAAAATTCTATTGAGGTGTTTGATACTAGTGGCAATCATTTGTATTCTATTGCAACTTCTCTTGACGAGATAGAAGGTCTTAGTAGTGATTTTACAGGCAATAATATTATTATATCTTCAAAGTATGGTGTTTATAAGTATAGTGTTTTAAGAAAAACATTTTTTAAGCTTTTAAAGGCAGATAAGATTGATTCCAAAATTGCGTCTTCAATTATTGATGTCAATAATCAAATAATTGTTTCAGACTTTGATAATGCTCATATTTCAATTTATAAGACTGATTCTAGTATTTATGATAGTCTTAATGTTGATGTGCGCCGAGTAATTAGGAGGGTTGGGGGTTCTAAGATGTATGTTGAACTTAATGTTAGCAACAGAAGTGGTTTGCCCGTTGTAGGGCTTAAGAATGAAAATTTTGCAATTGCTAATGAGAGATATTATATTGTTAAGCCTAAAATTGCTTATGATATTAATACTTCTGATGATATGAATATTGCAATTGTTTTTGATAAATCTTTTGCTATGAAGAGTTATGAATCAGAACAGATTATGGGTGTAAATACTCTTATAAAGTCTAGAAAGAATAAAAAATTTAGTTTTATAAATGCAACAAGTGTACCTTTAGTAGATAATATTGATAGTTTGATAAGCACTATCCATAAGACAAATTCTCTTGGGAATTATGATTCAAGCTATGTAAAGACTGATGTTAGTCTTAAACTCGCAGGTTCTGAGCTTATGTCAAAGAGTGCAAGAAGGGCTGTTATTTATTTTAGCAATGGAGATTTAGGTCGTTCTTCTTTTAATAGGTATTCTATAGACACTATTTTAGGTTATTATAAGAATAATGATATTAGGTTTTATTTAATATTATTTGGAAATAATCCTATTGATCCTAAACTACAGTATTTAGTAAATGAAACTGGCGGTGCAATTATTCCTTTTTCATCTTATGATGGAGTATCTAAGGTTTATGATTTAATGATGAAGCAAAAGACAGGCACTTATTTGCTTGAGTATGATTATCCAGGATCCCAAGAGCCTAATGGATATTACAATCTGTCTGTTGAGGTAAATTTTAATCAGCAGATAGGTAGAGGTGAATTTGCTTATTTGGTTAATTAGGTTTTAATTTATGGAGTTTTATTTATGGCACTTAATGTGGGAATAGTGGGACTGCCAAATGTTGGTAAATCTAGTTTATTTTCATCCTTAACATCATCAAGATCAGAAATTGCTAATTATCCTTTTTGTACTATTGATCCAAATATAGGTATAGTGGAAATTCCTGATGAGAGGCTTTCAGAAATCGCTAGTTTTGTTGAGTCGAAAAAAATTATTCCTGCTGTAATGGAATTTGTTGATATTGCAGGTCTTGTGAAGGGGGCTTCTAAGGGGGAGGGACTTGGCAATAAATTTCTGACAAATATTCGTGAAGTTTCTATTCTTGTACATGTTGTTAGATGTTTTGAAGATAAAGAAGTGATTCATGTTGATGGGGATGTGAATCCACAAAGAGATATAAGTACAATTAACACGGAGTTATGCCTTGCAGATCTTGATACTGTACAGAAAAGTATTTTGAAGAATGAGAAAAATGTGAAGAGTGTTGATAAAGAGATTAGTAAAAATGCGAAGGTAATTGTTTCTATGCTTAAGAATCTTAAAAACCACTTGATGGATGTTAAACCGGCAATTACATTTGAGTTCGATGAATTTGGATATAATTTTGTCAAATCTTTAAATCTTTTGACTATTAAAAAGGTTATATATGTTTGTAATGTTGATGAGGATTCTCTGTGTGGTAATCAATATACAGATACTGTAAGAGATATGGCTTTAAGTGAAGGTAATGATTATTTAATTTTATGTGCTAAGATTGAGGCAGAACTTGCTGAAATTGATGATTTAAGCGAAAGAATGGCAATGCTTAAATCTATGGGAATAAATGCTAGTGGTCTTAGCAATTTGATACGAAAAACTTATTATACTCTAGGCTTAAGAACCTATTTTACTGCGGGGGTTCAAGAAGTTAGAGCGTGGACTTTTAAGGATGGAATGAAGGCTCCCGAAGCTGCAGGTATCATTCACAGTGATTTTCAAAGAGGTTTTATTAAAGCAGAAGTGTATTCATTTGATGATTTGGCTGAATTTAAAGGTGTTCAGGGTGTAAAAGAGAAAGGTCGTCTTAGGATTGAGGGTAAAGATTATTTGGTAAAAGATGGCGATATAATTTTTTTTAAATTTAATGTTTAAATATAACAACAATATGAATGAGTTTTTGTTTTATAAAGTTAGATTAATTTTTATTTTTCTTCTTAATGTGATTTTTTCTGTATTTTATATATTAATGTATAGAAATATCTTTGGTGTTTTTATTCTTTTTTTAATATTGATAAATATTTTTGTAATAATTTCTTACTTAAGATATTTTTATGAGATTGATTTTCAAGAAAATAAAATTTTTTATAAAAAATTTTATTCCAGAATTCATTTTAATTTTAATGATATAGTATGGATTGAAAAAAAATTGTTAGATAGCACATTAATTTTGGGTTTAAATAATGGATTAAAAATAAGAATTTGTTTTTTAAGAAAACAGTATTTGAGTGATTTTGTCAGAAGGCTTAAAAGTCTAAGGAGTGATTTATTTATTGCAAAGAGTCAAGAATTTCCAATAAAGTATTATGTATCAGGCATTTATTTAGTAATGTATTTATTTCGAATTTTGACTAGTCTTCTTGTTTATTATATTTCCTTTGATAGCATAATGATATTTTTATTTGTTTTACTTATTGATATTAAAGTTTTAATAGGGGATGTTTTAGTTATGAAGGATTTGGTTATTTTTTATGAGTTTAGAAAGGATTCTGTTTATGAAAGAAAAATTTTTTCTCAACGAGAATACTTCTATAGATTTTTTAAAAATATATTTATTAATGATTCTGAACTGGATAGGAATGATTATTTATCTTTTATTTATAGTTATAATGATAAACGAAAGAAGGTGTATATTAATGATGAAAAAATGTCTTATTCGATGCAAAAAGTGTTTGCTTATGTTAAGAAGTATTGTAAAGAGTATTCTTGTTCTTAATATATGATTGACTATATTACGATTAGTTGATATATTTATTATTATGCTTGCAGCATTAAGGAGTTTAATTTGGGTAATAATCCATCAGCATTAAAGAGAGCTAGGCAAAATCTAAAGCGGAATTTGAGAAATGTAAGCGTTAAGAGTGAGTTAAAAACGATAGAGAAACGTTGTTTAAATTTGATAAGGGAAGGAAAAAAAGAAGAAGCATCAGAATTTTTTAAGTTTGTTGCAAAGAAATTAGATACTGCTGCTAGAAAGAGAATAATTCATAGAAATAAAGCTGCTCGTAAAAAATCAAATTTAAATATTTTGTTATTGTGATAAGGAACTAGTATATGTCTTTTCCAAGAAGACCCAAAGTTACTAAATCAGATATTATTGATCAGATATCTTTGAATATGAAGAACAGTAGTGAAAAGTTAGAAAAAAAATATATAAGGCTTGTGGTTGATGCTTTTTTTGAAGAACTTAAAAATAGTCTTTGTCTTAATAATGTTATAGAGTTTAGATCTTTTGGGACATTTGAGCTTAGGAAAAGAAAAGGTCGAAAGAATGCTCGCAATCCTCAAACTGGTGAATATGTTAGTGTTGATGATCATCATGTGGCTTATTTCCGTCCAGGAAAAGATTTAAAAGAAAGAGTGTGGAGCATTAGGGATAGTTAATGCCTGTTGATGTTAGAAATTCTTATAAATGGGATTGCAAACTAGATGCAAGCTTAATTTTCAGGGGAAAGTTAAAGTTTGAAGGTACTTTGTATCTTGATTCAGCTTTTGAAGGTGAGATATTTTCAAGAACAGGACTGCTTTGTATTGCCAAAAATAGCAAAGTTATTACAAATGTAGTAGTTTGTGATACATTAATAGTTGAGGGAATTTTAAAGGGAAATGTTAACGCTAGTAATAAGGTTTATTTAAATAGTGGTTGCAAGATATATGGCGATGTTAAGACAAAAAAGATATTTATTAATGATGATATAGTCTTTGATGGTAAGTGTGAAATGATTAAATCTAATGAGAGTATAGATTTATTTTCTTTTACAGTTTCACAAATAAAAGATACTTTTCAATGAATTAATGCCAGATATATTATTAATGGTTAAGATTTGTTATTCATGATTAAGTATTAATTTAGTAAAGTGCCCTTCTTAAAAATTTATCTCGTAGAGGAGATTATGGATAAAAAATGTGAGGAGTTTGATTTAGAGGATGAAATGAAGCGTTTAAATTCTTCTAAGGAATCAAAAACTGAGGATCATGCTAAGAAAAAGATAGTTAAAGTTGTAACTAAAAAAGAATCTATTTCTAGCGGACTTAAAAAGTCTAATACTGATAAATTAAGAGAATCTAATGGAATTTTATCAAATTTTGATTATGATATACCTGATTCGAATTTGGAAAGCAGTATTAAGACTTTTGAACAAAGCAATGTTATTAATTTTTTAGGTGGTAAAGATTTTATAGTGATTGATAGTCTTTATGATAAACCAATTACTGAAATCAGGAAGATCGTTGAGGGTCTTGGTACTAATCATACTATTGCAGTAACAATGAAGAAGACAGAATTAATATTTTTGCTTGTTAAGATATTAACCGAACATAATATTAATGTTTTGTTTACTGGCGTTCTTGATGTATTAAGCGATGGATATGGCTTTTTGCGTACAGCATCTAATTCTTATCTATCAGGAGGTAATGATGTTTATGTTTCTCCGTCTCAAATTAGACTTTTTAATTTAAGGACAGGTGATATTTTATATGGACAAATTAGGTCTCCAAGAGATGGTGAGAGATTTTTTGCAATGATTAAAATTAAAAGCATTAATGACCAGGACCCTACATTTGCACAGAATAGGATACCTTTTGATAATTTAACACCTTTGTATCCTAGTTCTAAGTTGGATCTTGAATATGAAAATTGTAATATTTCCACAAGACTTATTAACCTTTTTGCACCTATTGGAAAAGGACAAAGAGCATTAATAGTCTCTCCTCCAAAGGCTGGAAAGACTACTTTGCTTCAAAAAATAGCTAATGCAATCACGACTAATTATTCAGACATTGTTTTAATGATTTTGCTCATTGATGAGAGACCTGAAGAGGTTACTGACATGATTCGTGGTGTTAAGGGCGAGGTTATTGCATCTAATTTTGATGAGCAAGCTAGCAGGCACGTGCAGGTTGCAGAAATGGTTATTGAGAAAGCAAAAAGACTTGTTGAAAATAAAAAAGATGTTGTTATTCTTTTAGATTCTATTACAAGACTTGCAAGGGCTTATAATCAAACTATGCCAACTTCTGGCAAGATACTTTCTGGAGGAGTTGATTCTAATGCTTTACATAAGCCAAAAAGGTTTTTTGGTTCTGCTAGAAATATTGAGGAAGGTGGAAGTCTTACTATTATAGCTACAGCTTTAGTTGATACTGGAAGTAAGATGGATGAAGTTATATTTGAGGAATTTAAAAGTACTGGTAACATGGAGTTGATTCTTGACAGAAGTTTGGCAGATAGAAGGCTTTTTCCTGCTATTAATATTAAGAAATCAGGAACAAGAAAAGAAGAGTTACTCTTGAGTGAAGAAGAGCGATCTAAGATTTTGCTTATTAGAAAAATTTTAAGTGGTGTTGATGATTATGAAGGAGTTGAGGCTTTAGTTGAGAAGATGAAAAAAAGTAAAAATAATGAGATTTTCCTAAAGACTATGAGTAATGGGGACTAGTAAAATTGACTTTATTTTAAATTTAGACTAAACTTTAATTAAATTAAGAGAGGCTTTATGAAGAAAGGTATACATCCTGTTAGTAATTTAGTAGTATTTAAAGATGGTGCTAATGGTGAGATGTTTTTAACTAAATCTACTTTGACTTCCAAAGATACAATTAAGTATAGTGATAATAAAGATTATCCATTAGTTATTGTTGAAATTACAAGCAAATCACATCCCTTTTATACAGGTCAGCAAAGATTTGTGGATGCAGCAGGTAGAATTGATAAATTTAACAAAAAGTATAAGAATCTTAAGTAGTTTTTTTATTTTCTTGCGTATTTAATATATTTTTTTTAACCTGTATTTTTTTCCAATGAATGTTTCTAGTTTTTCTTTTTCGTTTTCATAATTTTCGTTGGTAACAAGAGATGTTATACTTCTCTTTTGTTTTAATTGATGCAATGCTTGTTCAGATATATTTTTAATATCTGTGGTTGTTATTTGGAAGTAAGCATTCATAATATTTTGTCTTAGCTGATCATTAATTTTTAGCATTTTTCTCTTATAGCTTTCTAATATCTCTGTAGATTTGGTTTTTACATTTATATTTAGACCAATTACTCCTACTAAATATGTATAAAGTTCTTCATTTTTGATTTTATTATTTGCCAATTCTTCTAATGATGCTTCAAAAGCTTGGTATGTTTTTATAAAGTTTGGATCTCTATATGATGTAAGAGAAAATATTCCATTTTTGATAGATGCAAATGCACCGTATGCTCCACCTATGGCCCTTATTTTTTTCCATAAAACTCCAGTTTGTAATATATGTGTTAGGAAATTTATTTTTGGATAATTTTCATCTGTTATTTTATAGCTTACAAAGCTCATAGCATTAAAAGATATTTTTGATGGAATGATAATTAATTCTTTTAGCATATTGCTTGATGATTGTGTTGCAAAAGAATTATTTAGATAATTCTTGTCAATTAAATTTTCTCTTAATATAAATAATTCGCTTTCTAATCTTTTAATGACATCATTAGTATTTCCTATGAGCAGAGATGAAAAATTATCTTTAAAAACTATTTTATTTTTTAGATTTTCTAAATTACGTGCAAGATCTTTTAAAGATTCTGTGTTTGTTTTGACTTTTTGCCAAAATGCTCTTCCTGTAATACCAGATTGAAGTTCTCTTAGATATTTGCTTCGGCTGAGTTTTGACTCTGATCTTGTTGTTGCAAATATGTGCCCTTTAGGAATTAAGGCTGATTTAAAATCGTTTTTTAGACTTAAGACCACCTCTTTTAATCTATCGTAATCATGAAAATTTATATTGATTAAAATTTCTTTGATTAATATAAATGATTCTTGAATTTTATTGTTGAACGATTTGAAATTTATGTTAAGTAGGTTTATCATGTTGCCTTGAGTATCTTCTTCATAACTTTCATATATGTTTAGTTGTCCCAAAGTATTTTGAATTTTATTATTTAAGTCTACATAGGAGTAATTTTGGGTGGATAAATCTTGAATTGCTCTTTTTAGCAAGGAGAGGTGTATGAAATCTTCTTTTTGGAGAAAATCCAGTTTAAAAAATAAATATACATTGAAAATATTGTTATTTTTTTTTAACTCAAATGTATGTGCTTTAATTTCAGGAGTTTCGTTAAGAATTAAACTTTTTTTAATTTCTTTTGGTAAATCTTCCATTTTTAGCATGGGAAATTTAGTAATGTCAGATTTGAGGTCGCTTTTTTTTTGGTAGTTTTTAAATTGGTTGTAATCTTTAGTAAACTCTGCAAGTTTTACTGGATTTTTTTTTATTTCAATTTCTCTGCCCATTAATTTTTTTTCAATTTCTTCTTCCATTTCCTTAAGAATATTATCTGATGGATTGAAGTTGATTAATGTGTAATGATTGTTATTGAGTAGATATTTTTCTATTAGATTTTCAAAGTAAAGTTCTCCTCTTTCTAGTCTGGTTTTAATATCATCCAAGTAGTAATTGATTTTTAGGGTTTCAATTGGATGCATTCCATGTATCCAACCTTTAAAGCTTTTGATCATTAAAGAAATAGGCCAACCTTGTCCTTTTTCTTCTTTTAATGCAAATTCATACCCAAAGAGAATACCTTGTATTAGTTTTTTGGGAATTTTTACTTTAACTAGGTTTTTGAGTTCTTTAAAAACTAAATTTTTAAATTCTTCCAATTTTCCTGGAAGTACGTTTTGCAATCCGAATGAAAATACGCATTCTTTTATGTCTGTATTGATGCCACTAATATCGGATATTACATCACCAATTCCACTTTTTAGCATATTTATAGTGAATTGACAGGAGCTATCTAAGAGAATTTCTGATAAAATTTCAAGTCCAGTATTTTCTTTGATATTTTTAATATCAGTGCATAGCCAATTTATTGCATATACTCCAAGCGCATTTTCATTTTCTTTTGGGATGTCATAATTTAGTGTTTTGCCTTGTTTCCACCTTTTAACTTTGTCTATATTGTAATTAATATTTAATTTTTCCTTTTTATAAGGTCTAATTATGTATTTTTCAATAAAATTGAGATTCTTGTTAGTGTCAATATTGCCAAATAAAAATATTTTACAATTTTCTAGTGTATAGTGTTTATTATAAAATTCAATAAATTCTTCATATGTAAGGTCAATGATATTAATGGGATTGCCCCCGGAATCATATTGATAGGTGTTTTCACAAAAGAGAGAATTTGTTGCAAGTTCGTTGATTAAAGAGTTTTTATTAGAATAATTACCTTTCATTTCATTTAAAACAATACCGGATAGTTCAAAATTGTTTGGATTTATATTATAACCCTCCTGCATAAAAGCTTCTTTTTTAAGTAGAGGATGAAAAACAGCATCAGCATATATTTTGAACAAATTGAAATAGTCTTTTTGTATTGTAGATGCTGCTGGATAGAGAGTTTTATCTTGAAATGTCATTGCATTTAAGAAAGTGTTTAGGCTTCCTTTCATCAAATAAAGAAAGGGATCTTTTATTTTATATTTGTTTGAACCACAAAAAATTGTGTGTTCTATAATATGAGCAACTCCAGTATTATTGAGAGGAATAGTTTTGAATGCTATTCCAAAGGCATTTTCTTTAAATTTGCTACTTTTTAATTCGAATATTTCTAATCCGCTTTCATGTTGAAAATAGCATCCCTCAGCATCGTATTCTTCTAGGTAATTTTTTGAAATTAAGCAGAAAATTTTTTTTCTTTTCATTTATGTTTTGTTTTATCCTTTTTTATGTATTTTGTTGCTTCTTCTTCGCTAAATTCGAATATATTGTCGATATTTTTTGTGTCATCTAAATTAAATACATAAATTGGAAATTTTATTATTATTTTTTTATCTTCAAAATAAATCACTGCTTGCTGCAAATCAAAGAGTAATTCGCTTAGTTGTGTTTTGTTAACCTTTTCTTTAATTTTTTGAGTAAAGTAAGGGAATGATTCTTCTACGTTAATGATTTCATCTATGTTGTAGATGTAATCTCCATTATCGCTAATATAGTAACTTCTATAGTTTGTGATAGATGTATTATTGATTTCTTGGGTGGCATTTACTATTATTGTATAAATACCATATCCATGGTAGATTTCGTAGTCTATTTTTAAGCTTGGTTTGTTAAAATCTTTTTTAATATTTTGAGCTCCACTTTTTAAATTTTTGACTATTTCATTTGCATAGCTTTCAATCTCTTCATTGAATGCTTTTAGGCTATTGTTTTTTGTTTTAGCATCTGTTATTTTGGGTATTCTAATTTTATATTCAAATAATTCGTTTTCTTCTTTTGATAAAATTGATTGAATGATTATTCCATCTGTTTTATCATGACTTTTTTCGATGTCATTAAAATTTATCTTTTTTGTTTTTTTTGCACATCCTATAAGAATGACTAGTGAAGACATTAGCATAAAAACTTTACGAGTAGTTGATTGTTTGATCATAAAGATACTTTTTCTCCTTATGTGAAGTTTATTCTACTATTATTCTCAAATATTATATAATATTTTTTATGTTAATTAACATAATTTGTTTTTCATTTTATTTGAATTTAATTATTTTTAGTTAGATCTATTTTGGGAGTTCTTTGATGCTTGATTTGAAGTTTATAAGAGAGAATTTGGAAGTTATTCAAAAAAATATTAAGGATAGAGGTCAAAAGTTAAATCTTGATCTATTAATTGCTCTTGATGATGAGCGAAGGAAACTTATTACTAAGATAGGCGAGCTGAATGCAATGAGGAATGAAAATGCTCATGCTATGAAGAGAAGAATGGATGACTCTCAGAGACATTATTTAATAAAAATTGGTAAGGATTTAAAAGCTGAAATTACAGATTTGGAAGAGAAGTTAGGTCATATAGCATCCAGGCTTTTGATTGAGCATAAGAAGATTCCAAACATTTTTGCTCCTGATGTTCCTGTTGGTGATAGTAAGGATGGGGGGGTTGTGTTAAAAATGTCAGGAAAGATTCCAGAATTTGATTTTAAACCAAAGGATCATTTAGAGATTGGTATTGCTTTGGATCTTTTTGATTTTGAAAGGGCGCGTGAAGTTAGTGGGAATAAGTTTTATTATCTTAAAAATGAAGCTGTTTTTTTAGAAATTGCGTTGATTAATTTTGCTTTAAATAAACTTAAGCTTAAAGGTTTTGATTTATTCATCACCCCTGATGTTGCAAGAGAATTTATAGTTGATGGAATTGGATTTAATCCGCGTGGTAATGAAAGTAATATTTATAAAATTGAAGATACAGATAAATATCTTGTTGGTACGGCTGAGGTTACTCTTGGTGGATATTATTATGATACGATATTAGATCTTAAGTCTCCACTAAGAATGGCAGGACTTTCTCATTGTTTTCGTAGAGAGGCTGGAGGAGCTGGTCAATTTTCTAAAGGACTTTATAGGGTGCACCAGTTTAGCAAGGTAGAAATGTTTTGTTTGTGTAAGAGAGGAGATTCTGATCGTATTCACGATGAGTTTTTAGAATTAGAAGAAGAAATTTTTACCGAACTTGAGATTCCGTATAGAGTTTTAAATGTTTGCTCTTTTGATCTTGGTGCACCGGCTTATAAAAAGTATGATATTGAAGCTTGGATGCCAGGCAGGGGGGGAGGTAGAGGTGAGTATGGGGAGGTTACTTCAACTTCAAACTGTACAGATTATCAGTCAAGGCGCCTTAAAATTAGATATAAGGATGATGATCAAAATAGATTTGTGCATATGGTAAATGGGACAGCAATAGCCTCAACAAGAACCATCATTGCTATACTTGAGAACTTTCAGGATAAAAGAGGTGGAGTTCGGATACCTGATAATTTAGTCAAATATACAGGTTTTGACTATATATTTCCTAAGAATTAGATTTTAAAGTATCTTTTTTGAATGTTCAGTTGTTCTTAAGAGTATTTCGTGATTTTTAAATCTTTAAGAAAAGGTGCACTTAGTGTTTGTCTAGCTTTGCAAGTATCTTCGTTAGCAAGTGCTATTATTATCATTATATGTTTAGTATGGTGTTAGTTGAGAAGTATTCATTGAATTCTTTATGTATTCTACTATTTTAATAATATTTCTTTTAAGAATTTTCTTGAATAAAGTAAAGGTTTTGTTGCAATTCTTCCAATCATAATAGACTCTCAATGAGAGAGATATGTTCTTATTTGGTCGATGTTAGTTATTTCTTTATTTGTTTCAATAAAATATATTTTTATGTTCTTTTTTCAGTTGATATATATTGTTCATGATAATTAATTTTGTAGAAATCATTTGAGTAATAAGGTAATTTTTTTGATAATAATTTTATTTGGTACTTAAATGTTCATTGGTAATATTTACCATTATTGGTTCTATTGCTATCTTGTGATTTGTTAACATGGTCTGATATGCTAAAATAAATTATTCAATTTGACAATGTTTTGACGATATTATATTTATAAGTTTATAAAGGGGGTTGAGAGGCAGAAATTTATGTTGTGGAAATGGGTATTAGTTTTGCTATCGTCCTTAGTTTTTATTGTAGCAGCATCAATTGTGATATTTGATGGAATGAAGAATATCAGAGTTAAAGAAGAAAATTATATTACTTTTGAGGGTTTAATTGAGAGAGAGATTATATCAACTTCCTCAAGTTGGGATTTAAAATATCGTTTTTTGGACTTCCTATAAACAAGGTTAGTAAATTAAAATGTGAAAAGTTTTTTGAGATAAGGAAATTTTTTATTGGTTATGGATTTAGTAAGGAGGATTGTAAATATTAAAAGTGTGTTTTTTCTGAAGCTTATGAGAACTCTATTCTTGAGTATGATATTCATATGACTATAGGTATTTATACTAAAGATGTTGATAATGTGGAGAAGATAAGAAGAGACATTGCGAAATTTTATGATAAGGATATATCTTTGTTTTGTGTTGAAGAACTAAATTATTGTTTTGATAAGATTGATGATATTAAGCTTGAGATGGTGTCAGATTCTATTCAAAATTGTAAATTGGTTATTTTATAGATTGCAATTAATTCAGATATTGTTTTGGGAGTTTTGGGAAAAATTAAAACTATAAGTCGAATTTTTATAGTTGATGAAAGTTGTATAAATTCATGAAAATTCTTTAAAGAAGAAATTAAGGGTAGTTACAATGGTTTGTTATTACTTAAATTAAGTTTATTAAAAGGAATAGTGATGGAGTTTTTTTATTCTAATAAAGAAAGTGATTTAAAAGGCAGATTTTTTGATTTTTTTGTGAACAATATTAGTCAAGATGATTTTACTAGTATTGGGATTTGTGGTGGTCGGAATATTATTTCTTTTCTCAATATCTTTTATGAGAAGAATTATTCTCTTAAAAAATCTCATTTTTTTTTGGTAGATGAGCGTTGTGTTGATTTAAATAGCGATTCTAGTAATTTTAAGCTTTTAAATGAAAGATTTTTTTCTAAAATGGTAGAAAAGAATTTAGTCTGTGGTGGTAATTTTCATCCATTTATTTACAGTGAGTTTGATGAAGCATTATCTATTCATAATTACAATGTTGAATTTAATTCTAGATTTACAAGGTTAGACCTTAGCATTTTGTCTGTTGGTGAGGATGGTCATCTTGCTTCTCTTTTTCCTTCAAAAAAACTTTTATTCTCTGAAATGGAGGGGTATCAGTATGAATATGATTCACCAAAGCTTCCTAATAAGCGAATTAGCCTTACTCCCAAATCTTTACTTTTTTCTAGGGCTTCTGTATTACTTTTTATTGGTAATGAAAAAAAAGATGCTTTAAAGAATTTTTTAAATTCAGAAGTTTCTTTGAGTTTATGTCCAGCTAGGATTTTCAAAGATCATTCGTGTTTATTAGTTCTTACAAATATTGAAGGGGTCTATGCAAGATCCTAGGCTTTCTAAATATCAAAATGCAAAAAATTTAGGAGTAAGAACTTTGAAAAGTGTTGCAAAAGAAAGTTTGAATAATGATTTTTCTGATTCTGAGATGCAAGGTTCACTGCTGAAGTCTTGGATCAATCTTGTAAAGAGAGGAAAAAAAGGAACTTTCAGCGAATCAAGTTTTTCTGATAAAAAAATGGAGAAGCCAGGGTTTATTCGTAAAGAAAGTAAATTATCAAAAATAGCAAAATATTTTTTGGCTATTGGTCTTGAAAAATCGGCGCAGATTATGGCTGAGCTTGATGATTCTGATATAATTTTGATTACTAGGGAAATTACTAAAATTAAGTACATTACTCCTGGTGATAAAAAACGAATTATTCAAGAATTTGAGGAGCTGGTAAGAAGTGAGAAAAAATATTTCAAAATTGATGATAAGTTTACTTATGAAGTGTTGAATAAATCTTTGAGTAAGGCCAAAGCAAAAGAGATTTATAAAAAAGTTACAGGCATTGATCCATTTTTGCCTTTTGATTATTTATCTTTTGTTGAGAATGAGCAGCTTTGGGCTTTAATTAAAGATGAAAACATTAAAACGCTTTTGATAATATATAATTATTTGACTAAAGAGCAGAAAAAATATGTTTTTTCTATGTTTGAAAAAGATATTAAGAAAAAGTTTATTAAAGAGCTTGCTAAGCCAAGGCGGTTAAATATAGATATGGTTGAGATTATCTCTAATAGATTAAAAAGCAGATTTGAAATGCAGGGGAGGCTTAAAACCGAAAAACTAGATGGTTCTAAAATACTTGTTGATATTTTAAGTTATATGGATGCTGAGGATGAGAAAAATCTTTTGACTAGTATTGATATGAAAGCTTTAGATCCTCTTAAAGATAGTGAGATTAGAGAAAAAATATTTGATATTAACATAATACTTAGGATTACAGATAATGACATGCATAATATTTTAAGAGAATTTACAGATAATGATATTGCAGTTATTATTAAAGATAAAAGTAATGAAATTAGAGATAAAATTCTTTTTAATGTTTCAAGAAGACGTAAAGATTCTATTTTAGAAGAAGAGTCTTTTTTGAAAAAAGTCAAAAAGAAAGATATAAAATTAATGACTACATCTTTTGTTGATTATATTAAGAATTTAACTTTAAAGGGCGAGTTGGTAATATATAGAAAAAATGAGGAATTTGTTTAGTGAAACTTAATGAACTACGTAAAAAGTATATAGAATTTTTTAAAAGTAAAGGACATTATGAAATTGCAGGCAAGTCTTTAATTCCTGATAATGATTCTACAGTCCTTTTTAATACGGCTGGTATGCAGCCTCTTGTACCTTATCTTCTTGGAGAAATGCATCCATCTGGTGATATGTTGGTTAATGTTCAAAAGTGTTTAAGAACAGGAGATATTGATGAAGTTGGAGATTTTATTCATTTAACTTTTTTTGAGATGCTTGGAAATTGGTCTTTTGGTGCTTATTTTAAAGAACTCTCTGTAAAGTATAGTTTTGAGTTTTTAACTTCACCTAATTATTTAAATATTTCAAAAAATAAACTTTATGTTAGTGTTTTTGAGGGTGATGAGAGTATTCCTCGTGATATAGAGACAGCTAATGTGTGGGAAAGTCTTGGGATTTCTAGAGATAGAATATTTTATCTCTCAAGAGAAAGTAATTTTTGGGGACCTGTTGGGAACGTGGGTCCTTGTGGACCAGATACTGAAATATTTGTAGATACAGGCAAAGAGAAATGTTCTACTAAGTGTGATATTACATGTTCTTGTGGTAAGTATTTTGAGATTTGGAATAATGTTTTTATGCAATACAAAAGGGATGAGAATGGAAATTATGAAGAACTAAATCGTAAATGTGTGGATACAGGTATGGGACTTGAAAGGACAATTACATTTTTGCAAGGAAAATCTTCAGTTTATGATACGGATGCATTTAAACCTATAATTGATAAGATAGAGAAGATTTCTGGAAAAATTTATGGACAAAATTTAGAGAATGATAGAGCTATGCGAATCATTGCTGATCATATTAAGGCAAGTTGTTTTATTTTAGCTGATCATTTTTCAGTTTCTCCTTCTAATATGGGGCAGGGTTATGTTTTAAGAAGAATAATTAGGAGGGCTATTAGATATGCAAAGAAACTTGGGATGGAGGCTCATTTTTTAGCAGATCTTGTTGATTCTGTTTTGGAGATTTATGAATCTTTTTATGAAGAATTAACAGAAAAAAAAGAGTTTATTAAGGCTGAATTAAATTTAGAGGAAGAAAAATTTTTTAAAACTTTGCGTTATGGTGAGCAGGAATTTGTTAAGTTAATTAAGCGATTATCATCAAAATCAATTCCAGGTAATATTTCTTTTAAACTTTATGATACTTATGGTTTTCCTTATGAGATAACGGAAGAACTTGCAGCTGAGCATGGATTTAGTGTGGATAAAGTAAGCTTTGAAGAGCATTTTAGAAAACATCAAGAGGTTTCTAAGAAAGGAGGTAATAAAGTTTTTAAAGGAGGTCTTGCAGACTGTAGATATGAAACTACTAAATTGCATACAGCTACTCATTTACTTCATAGGGCCCTTCAACTAGTTTTAGGTGATCATGTAAGGCAGAAAGGCAGTAATATTACTGGTGAGAGATTAAGATTTGATTTTAGTCATCCTTATAAAATGACAGATGATGAAATTAAAAAAGTTGAAGATATGGTTAATTTACAGATAAAAAGTAAATTGTCTGTAAGGCGATCTGTGATGAGTCTGGATGATGCTTTGGCTAAGGGTGCTATGGCTTTATTTGGTGAGAAGTATGAAGATGTTGTGAGTGTGTATGAAATCGATGGATTTTCAATTGAAGTTTGTGGCGGTCCTCATGTTAATAATACTGGTGAGCTTGGTATTTTTAAGATACAAAAAGAACAAGCCTCGTCTTCAGGCATAAGAAGAATAAGAGCAATTTTGATTAATTAAGATTAAGAATATGGAGGGTACACTTTATGTTTAAAGGTTTAGGCGATTATTTGTTAACTTTACATCCTATTTTTTTAGGATTTTTGGGTTCTACTTTTACTTGGTTTACTACAGCTTTTGGAGCGGCTGCTGTCTTTTGTTTTAGAAAGGTAAATAATAAAATAATGGATGCTATGCTTGGATTTTCAGCAGGAATTATGATTGCTGCTAGTTTTTTTTCACTTATTAAACCAGCAATAGAGATGGCAGAAGAACTTGGTTATGTTGCATGGGTACCGGCAGTTTTTGGATTTCTTTTTGGAGCATTTTTTATATATGTTGTAGATGTATTTGTGCCAGATCTTGATAAGCTAACATTTATTGATGAAGATTTAACAAGACATGGTAAAAAGGATTTTTTACTTTTTACAGCTGTTACGTTGCATAATTTTCCAGAAGGACTTGCTGTTGGTGTTGCTTTTGGTGCTTTAGCTTCTTCGCCTGACATTCATACTTTAGTTGGAGCTATGATTCTTACCTTAGGAATTGGTATTCAAAATATGCCGGAAGGTGCAGCAATTTCTTTGCCTTTAAGACGAGGAAATGTGCCTTTATGGAAGTGTTTTAATTATGGTCAAATGTCAGGTTTAGTAGAAATTATTGGTGGATTCTTAGGATCTTATGCAGTTTATACTTTTACTAGGATTTTGCCTTTTGCTTTATCTTTTTCAGCAGGGGCAATGATTTATGTTTCAATTGAACAATTAATACCTGAAGCTAAAAGGAAAGATATTGACAATAAGGTTCCAACTATATTTGGAGTTCTTGGGTTTGCTTTGATGATGTTTCTAGATGTTTCTTTGGGGTAAATTAGCCAAATTTACCGGTGATGTATTCTTCTGTTTTAATATTTTTAGGATTGAAGAATAAATCATCTGTTTGGCTTTCTTCTTCAATGTATCCGTTAAGGAAAAATGCAGTTCTATCAGATATTCGTCCAGCTTGTTGCATATTATGAGTTACGATTATGATCGTGTAGCTTTCTTTTAAATTTATTATTAATTCTTCAATTTTTCCTGTTGAGATTGGATCAAGAGCAGAAGTAGGTTCATCCATTAATATTACATTTGGTTCAATTGCAAGAGTTCTTGCAATGCAGAGCCTTTGTTGTTGTCCCCCTGAAAGACTTAAAGCATTTCTATTAAGTTTATCTTTTACTTCGTTCCAGAGTGCAGCTTTTATTAATGATTTTTCAACTATCTCGTCAAGTTTTTTTTTGTCTTTAATTCCATGAATTTTAGGTCCATAGCTTATGTTGTCATAAACTGACATCAAGAATGGGTTAGGAGTTTGAAAAACCATTCCAATTTTTCTTCTAAGTTCCAGTACATCAAAATTATTTGAATAAATGCTTTTGCCCTCATATATAACTTTTCCTTCTATTTTAACGCCTTCCACAAGATCATTCATTCTATTAAGTGTTCTAAGAAATGTTGATTTTCCACAACCTGATGGGCCTATTAAGGCTGTAATGCTATTTCTTAGTATTGATATATTAATATCATTTAATGCTTTAAAATCTGTATAAAACAAATTTAAATTCTCAGTTTTAATAATTGCTTTATCTTCAGTCATTTACTTGATCCTATATAGTTTATTGATTAGAAATTTTGATGTTAGATTTATTAAAAGTATCATTATTATAAGTATTGATGCTGTTGCAAAACCTTTGTCTAGATATCCTTCTTGAAATAATAATAATAGATGTACAGTTAAACTTCTTGAAGGCTCATTTAAGGAACTTGCAAGTCCTAAATTTGTTCCCATTGTAAATAGGAGTACGGCAGTTTCTCCAAGAGCACGTCCTATTGCAAGCACTATTCCTGTTAAAATACCTGAACTAGAAGCGGGTAATAAGATTTTAATTATAGTTTCTGTTTTATTGGCACCTAGGGCAAAAGAACCATATTTGTATGATTTAGGAATTGATTTTAGTGCTTCTTCAGTTGTTTTAATGATCATTGGTAATATCATTAAAGAACTTGTTATTGCTCCAGAAAGTATTCCCATACCTAAAATTGGCACAAAAAAGATAAGTCCGAAAAGTCCAAAAATAATAGCAGGAATTGATGATAATATATCAACACTCATAGATACTGTTTTATACAGTACTTTATTTGAAGTATATTCTGCAAGCATTATTCCTGTGCCAATTCCTATTGAAATTGAGATTATTGCTGTTAATAGTATGACATAAAATGTATTTAAGATTAAGTAAGAAATTCCTCCATATTTTCCAGAATTTCTTGGAGTAGATAATATGAAATTTAAATTTAAAGGCATGCTTTTTTGCATGTAGTATAGTTTGAGAAAGGGTGCATCACTTTTGTAGAATGCGTGCCAAGGTACAACTGCAATTGTTCCTTCGTTTTCTTCTACTATTTTTATTGCGTTTTTATCATAATCTGAATATTTTATAATATTTAATTTGATAGTTTTAGATATTAATTCATTCCAATCTGTTGTGCCTACGAGTAACTCTTTAATCTCATTAAGACTTAGTGTATCAATGATTTCATTTTCACTTTTTTGCAATGTTTTTTTGCCTATTAAGATAGACATGGAGCTAATTTTTAAGGGTTTGATCTTCGGATATTTTTTAAAATCTAATTTTTCAAGATCCTCTTTTCTTAAGTATCCAATAGCACCTGATGTTTGATTGACAGTTGATATCATTTCTTCATTAGATTCTATAATTTTTATATATCTATTATTAAATTTATTGTCTTTGGTGAAAGTTTCTAATATAATTTTGCTGGAAAGGTTTGATTGTGAACTTGCAATTGGAACTATGTCAATATTTTGATCTGATATGCTGCCCCAGTGTGAAATTTTATTGTTGTATATGTTATAGATATCTTGAGTGGTGATTTCTTCTGCTTTTATGCTCTTATTAATAATAAAGGCAATTTTTATTATTTTATTATTAAATTTGAATGGTAAAAAATATTTTTTTTCATCTAAAAATAGTGTCTGTTTTTTACTGGTAAAGAATAGTGAATTGTATATTATGTAAGATATTATGAAAATTAATAGCATTATTAAGGAATAGGCAATGAAATTTATTATGCAAAATGCGATTTTATTGAATAATTTGTTTATTTTAATTGTATTCACTTGATTTTTAGCCTTTTAGAAGAAGATAGAATAAAATGCTTAATTGAGTTTATTATTATTACTAATAATAGTAAGACCAGTGCTGTAGAGAATAGAGCTTCTCTGTGAGTTCCAGATGCATATCCCATGTCTATTGCAATGTTTATTGTTAAAGTTCTAATGGGCGAAAATATATTTTTTATAAATAGGGGTGAACCACCTCCAACCATTAAAACTGCGATTGTCTCACCAATGGCTCTTCCAACTGCTAATATTACTCCTGCTAAGATACCTCTTCTAGCTGAAGGAATCATTACTTTATATGTTGTTTGCCAATCTGTTGCAGCTAGTGCAAGAGATGTTAGTTTATATGATTTTGGAACAGCTTTAAGTGCTGTGTATGAAACGCTAATTATTGTTGGGAGTATCATTATACTTAAAACTATTACTGAGTTTATTAGATTATATCCTAAGTTGTCCTCTCTTTTAACGATGTTCTTTATAAGGGATGCTATAAATGTACTTCCAAAAAATCCGTAAACTACGCTTGGGATTCCTGCTAAGAGCTCTATTGTAGTTTGTAATATTTTCTGATAAGCTCCCTTTGCTTTTTCAGATAGGTAAATTGCAAATCCAAGTCCAATTGGTAATGCAATTGAGACGGAGAAAAATGTTGTTAAAGCTGAATTTATAATGAAGGATAAAACCCCGTAAGATTTTTGTAATCTGCTAGTAGGATTCCAATTTGTACTAAATAGGAAATTACAAATTTTAATTCTATTATGAAGAAATGGCGTTAATCCATTTTTAATTACAAATAAGACTAATAGCAATATTGCCAAAGTACTAATTGTTGTTGATGCAAAAATAAAACAGTTGAAAGCCAATTTAACAATATTTCTTTTTGTCCTTAAAGTTAATTTCATGCTTTAAAAGAGTTCCCCTGTAGAAATTGAACTTTGTTAAGTTTATATTTACCTTAGATTTTTAGCCAATTTGTCATGATTTTAGTTGTTTTTAGTTGTGTGGACTCTTATAAACCCTTGTTCTTCAACAATATCTTGTCCATTTGGACTTAGCATAAACTTAATAAAGTCAAGTGTATTTTGATCCTCAGAGATACTGTTCGTGATTGCTATTAAACTTCTCTTTATAGTATATTTTCCCTTGATTATCGTTTCTTTTGTGGGATATATGCTATTTATTGAGAGTGTGTGTAGACCCTTTTCCATTGAACTTCTTGAATATCCAAAACTGATATAACCAATTGAGTGAGATGTAAGGCTTACTTTTTCAATTACTTCGCCATTAGATTTTACCACAATACTATCCTTTCTGAATTGAGATTCTTCAGCATTTTTTAATATCTTATCAAGAAGTAGTTCTTTAATAGATGAATGAGAACCAGATGATGAATCTCTATTTATGAAGTTAATTTTAGCATCAGGTCCACCGACTTGTTTCCAATTTCTAATATTTCCATTAAGTATTTTGACTAAATCTTCTTCTGTAATGTTTGTTATCTTGATGTCAGGACTTGTAATAAATACTAAAGCATCATAAGCAATGACCGTGATTTTTGCTCCCTCAGCTATTTCTTCTTCAGTTGCGTCTCTTGAAGATATTGCCATTTTATAAATACCATCAAATAATCCTTTAATTCCAACGCTACTACCTTGTGCATCATAAGTCACTTTAAGTTGATCATTTATTTTTTGATATCTTAGAATCATTTCATCCATAATAGAGGTTGTTGAGGTAGATCCACCGATTGCAATTACATTTTCTTTACTTTTATTTGTACAATTACTAAATAAAAAAGCTAGTAAAATAGAAAAAAGCATTTTGATTGCTTGCATTAAATTAACTCCTTTTACAACTATATATAATATCATTAATCTTGTATAAGTCAATGAATAGTAAATATTTTGATTTTTTGATATAAGTTATTATACAGATTATAAATTCGAGGTATTAGATGAGTATAATTAAGTCTGGAGATATTGAAAAAGGGGTTTTTTTGCTTTTTAAAGGCATGCCACATGTTGTTCTTACTCGAGAATTTTCTAAAATGGGTAGAGGTAGTTCTATTGTAAGATTAAAGCTTAAAAATCTTAAAAATAAGTCTATTGTTAATGAAACTTTAAAGGGTGCTGACACAGCAGAAGAAATTGAAGTGTTAGAAGTGAGGTCTCAATATCTTTATAGGAGGAATGAAAATCTTATTTTTATGGATTTAGAAACTTATGATCAATTTAATGTGAATTTAAAAGAAGTTGCAGACATTGAGGATAAGTTTCTGTTTTTGCAAGAGGCTGAAATTTATACTCTTGTCAAGTGGGAAGATGAAGTTATTGATCTTAAATTACCTCCAAAGATTGCATTTGAAGTTGTAGATGCTGAGATTGCTGTGAAAGGTGATACCGTAACTAATGCTATGAAGAGTGTTATCCTTCATACGGGATTGATAGTAAAAGCACCTCTTTTTATTAATGTTGGAGATAAGATTTTAGTTAATTCTGAAACAAAGGAATATGTTGAGAGATTTAAAGATTAACAATATATTGTTTTTTTTTATTGTTTTCTGTTCTTGTGATATGAGTTATCCTGATGTAAAGGAAGTTGATTATGTGATTAATTATTATTTCACTAAGGATAAGTTGGATTATTTCATGACTTTTGATTTTGCAGTTAGAGTTTTGAATTCTAAGGATATAAGCAAATTTGTTATTGAAAATATTAATAGTAAGGAATTTATTGAAATGACTAAGGATAAATACGTTTCTTATTTCATTGATTCTGTTCTCGGTAAGGATATTCTTTATTGTAAGGATTTGAGGTTTAATGTTGCTGATAAGACTTTTGAAAGTTTTGAAGCAAAAGTTCTTCTTTTTGATTTTGGAATGAGGGTATATAGTAAAGACATTGTCATAAATTTAAGCTTATCAGAAGAAGAATTGGCTTTAATGCATGATTATGTGTATAAATTTAAGGATATGGTTAAATTAAATAAGATTAGTGATAATAATGTGTATCTTATTAGAACGCCTAAGGATGAAATCGACTTTTTATATTCAGTTGCTAAGATTGAAGACTTGATTAATACTCAAATGAGTGACGGTAATTTGGATACTTACCTAGGATTTTACTATATAGGAAAAAATTCTAACCTATTTTTTAAATTAAATTAGTTTGGGTCCACCAGGATTTGAACCTGGGACCACCCGATTATGAGTCGGGGGCTCTAACCAACTGAGCTATGGACCCTGTAATCAAAGCTAAAAATCTCTAATAAGTGAGTTAAATTCACTTATGCCAATTAAAGCTTTTAAATACTTTAAGACATTGTATTTACTTTTTTATTTATTGTCAAGTTCATCGATTTCATTTTTTATGGTTTCTATTTTTGAATTTAGTGTGTTTAATTTGTTCTCAATTGATTCTTTATTGCTTATAAGTTGTTGCATTCTTGTTTGTATTTTTTCAATTTCTTTCATTTTTATTGCTTTTACTAGGTTTTCGTTTAATGTGGATATTTGTTGATTTAACTTTTTTATTGTTTCTATCGATGAATTGATTGCGCCGCTTTTATTTAATCCCTTTTCTGTTTTTGACATCTCAACAAATTCTTCGGCAATTTTTTTTAAAATAGCTTCTTTATTTGTTTGAACAATATTAATAGCGTTTTCTATTTTATTCTTATTATTAATATTTTCTTTTGTTCTTTTATTTTTGATTTTGCTACTTATTTTTATGATTTCTTCCTGAATTTCATTCATTAACTTATATTCTTCAATAATCTCTCTGCTTAAATCTTTGCTTTCTATAAATTCATTAACTAACTTTTCTAAGTTTTCTGAGAATAAATGTTCTTTTATTATTTTTTTCTCGAATTCTTTTCCTATTTTTTCTATATTTATTTGATTTATAATTGCTTTTAGCATTAGCTTAATATTTATCATAAATTTTTTAAAAAAATTGACTTTTTCGTTGAACTTTATTATTTCTGTTTTTCTGTATTTATACTTTGCAAGTATTGATTTGGTAATGTTCATTTTGTGTTTTAAAATTGATGACAGATTGTTTGGATATTTATTTATTATTATTTCGATAATTTTTTTAAGTTTTGTTTCGTATGTTTTTAGGACGTGTTTTTTGTTTTCTTTGTAGTTTTGAATCTTTTTGTATAGTTCTTTTAATTTATTCTCGTTATCTTCTGTTTTGTTTAAGTTTATTTTAAGCTGAGCTATTTCTTTTTCTATTAATTTTAAAGATGTGTAAGATTTTAATTTTTTCAGTTCTATTGTATTGTTGTTTTTAAGCGCTTTTCCAAGTTCAACTAATTTTTTGTCTTTTTCTAGGATTAGTTTTTGAATTTTAAACTTAAGATCTTTTATCATAAGTAGCTCATATCTTAATTTTATTTTCTGTTGACACTTTGTTCAAGCTCAAATTTGGAAAGTTTATGATAAATTTTTCTTCCATGTGGACAGTGCTTCAGTTTGAGATTGAAAAATTCATTTATTAAAAATTTACTAAATTCAGAGCTTATTATATCATTGCTCTTAATGGCTTGTCTACATGCAATTGTTGCGTATAATTCGGCTTTCAAAGAATCAATTGTTTTACTTTTTCTTGTCTTTAAAAATTGGATAATAATATTTTCATACTTGTTGCAAATATTGGGAATTGATTCGAGTTGATAGGTTTGCTCTTTGATCTTGGTAACTATAATATCTATTTTTCTATATTCTTCTAATTCGCTTTCTAGTATTTTATTTGTATCTTCAAAGTCTACTTGAAATTCAATTGGTACTAAAAGTTTTTGGATAATTTTTTTTGAATTTATTAGAGTTTGATATATGATTTTTTCATGAAGTGCATGCTGATCTATGAAATAAACTTCATCATGGTTTTCTACTATTAGAAATTCTGAGAATAGTTGTCCCATATATTTGAATTGATTTTTTTCTATTGGTTTTTGGAGCTCGTTTATTGTTTTGGAAGTTTGTAGAAAAATATTTTGTATGTGGTTTTTAAATGATGGTTTATCTTTGTGAATTGGATTTTGACTTTCAAATTTTACTTTATCTTCTATTATGTTTGTTATTTTATTATTTTGTGGTTTGTCTAGAATTAATGCTTTGTTTTTTGTGATTTCATAAGATTGAAAATCTGAGTTTGTTGAATCATTCTCAGATTGTAATAGATGAGCATCATTTGTTAGTTGTCTTTTTATTATTATATTGTGATAGTCTTGTAAAATTTCTTTTTTTTCTCTGTCAAAGAATTCATTAATATTATTTGCAATTTGTTTAGGAAGAAATGGTAAGTTAAAGAATCTTACTTCTTTTTTTTGAGGATGTATATTAAAATCGACATGTCTGGGATCTATTTCTAAAAATAGATAACATATTGGAAAATTTCTATTAGTTAGTATTCTTCTATGTCCGTCAATTATTGCTGATAATAGACTTTTCTCTTCTACGGGTCTCCTATTGACAAATATTTTTATATTTCGTCTGTCTTTTCTTGAGAAGTTAGGTGGGGCGAAAAAGATTTGCATTTCTATACTTTCATATTCTGCTTCTATTTTCCCAAATTTATTGTTTTCTATTATTTCTCCATATACGCTTTGCACTCTATCTATGAGGCTTTCTTTAAAGTAAACTTTTCTCAATTCGTTGTTTATACTCAATTTAAAGTCAATATTGGGATGAGTGACAGCCTTTTCTTCAAAAACTTTTATGCACATTTTTGTCTCAACAGAATCTTTTTTTAGGAATCTTTTTCTTGCTGGGAGATTATGAAATAGATTTGTAATATCTACTATTGTGCCATTTATAGCAGATTGTTTTTTAAAATATTTTTCAATTCCATTTTCAACTTCAATTTGGTAGCTGTCTTCTCCTGTGATTGAGCTTGTTATTGTGAGATTTGAACAAATGGCGATACTTGAGAGAGCTTCTCCTCTAAATCCTAGTGTTTTGATTTTTTCAAGGTCTTGTTCTTCAGTTATTTTTGATGTTGTGTGGGGTAGGTAGCATATCTTTAAATCTGATTGGCTTATGCCACTGCCATTGTCCATGATGAGTATTCTGCGGATTCCACCTTCTTCAAGAAAAACCTCAATTTTATCTGCTCCGGAATCTATTGCATTGTCAAGCAATTCTCTTAAAACAGAGCAAGGCCGATCTATGGCTTCTCCTGCTGCTATTTTTTGTACAAGACTTTTATCTAGAAATTTTATTTTATTCATTTATTATTTGCATGATTATATTGTTTTGTTTATAATCAGGAAATTTTTTGATAACCTCTTTAAGTATTGTATCATTCCCATTATCATTATATTCTATTATTCCTAGTGCGTGTAAGGCTTCTGGATTGTTTGGATTTTCTTTGATATATTCTTGTAATTTTGTAGTTGCTCTTTTATTGTCTTTAACAGCAATAAAGGTTGTTGCAAGATTATATTTTGCTTCAAGACTTGAGAGAGATTCTGCTCTTTGGAAAATTTTTATTGCTTTTTGGTAGTTTCCTTGGTTTTTGTAAAGTATACCAAGATTGTTTAATGCTAATAAATGATTTTTATTGCTAATCTTTTCAAGAATTTCAATTGCTTTTAGTTCATTGCCGGACTTTTCGTATGCTATTGCTAAATTTATATGGGCCGTAATATTTTCAGGATCTTTTAAAACTACATTATTGTAGAGAGGTATTGCTTCATTGTAATTTTCTTTATTTAGATAAATGGATGCTTTTAAATATAAATATTCAGGTTTCTCTGGATTTATGTCAAGAGCTTTATTAATCGTTTGCAGTGATTCATTCAGGCGATTATTTTCAAATTTTGCTATTGCTAGGTTGTAAAACATAACATCATTTTTTTCTTTTATCGATACTATTGCCTTTTCTAGATATTTTTCACTGTTTTGAAAGTCTCCAATATGGTTTGCAATAATTCCTGCTTGCAGGGCGTAATTGGGATTTTTTTTAATATCATAAGCTTTTTTTAAACTTAAGAAAGCATTTTGTTTGTCATTGTTTTTTTCTTCTGCTATTCCTTTTTTGTAGTAGGCAGTATCATAATTGGGGTCAATGGCAATTGCTTTTTTGAAAACTTCAATTGCTTCTTTTGGTTTATTTAATAAAATTAAATTTGTTCCTTTATTTGTATATGCTTTTTTATGTTTTGGATTCAGTGATATTGTTTTATCAAATGCTTTTATTGATTCTTCATATTTTTTAAGTTTAAATTGCATTATTCCGACTTTATAGTAATCTTCTTCATTATTTGTAATGCTTGCAATTTTTTCATAAATTTCTTCGGCATTTTTGAAGTCTTGCTGTTTCTCACTTGCTAATGCTAGCATTTGAAGAGATTTTAAATCTGTTTGAGGTTGTTTGGAATGGTCTGAATGGATTTGAGGTTTTTTTTCAATTTTTATTTGATCGTTTATTGAGTGCTCATTTAGTTGAGGAATTTCTTTTTTATGTTGCTTTTGTTTTAAAAGCTTCTTGTTAAAAGGAGCCTTTTTTATGTTGGGTAAATTTGGCTCGATATCTTGTCTTATTAGTTGAATTAAAAGATTAGATGCTTCTTGAGTTTTTAGTTGATCAATTAAGTTATTGATTTTATTAAATTTATTACTCAATCCTTTTTTAATGAGTTCGTTAAGTCTTTTTTTTGCAATTAAAGAATTTCCGGTATTAATATTATCTAATATTTCATAGAGTGTTTTTTTTATAACATAATTATAAGACTGATCTATTTTTTTAATTATTTTACTTTGTGAGATGGAAGTGTTTTTTGTATCTGTGCTGTCTATTTTAATTTCTGGCTTTAGAATTTGTTTTATTTTATTTTCTTGAAAGTCGTCTGTCTTCTTTTTGATAAGTTTATCTTCATTTTGTTTATGTGTTTCTATAACTTGTTTTGGAGTGTGCAATTGAGAGATTTCAGCTTTATTTAATTCTTTATTCAGACTTTCTTTTAATTTTTTTAAGTCAAATAAATTTTTTTTATGTTCAATAGATTCATTGTTATTTAGATTTGTCTTTTCCTGATTTATTATCTTACTTTTATTATTATTTAGATTCTTAGGTACTGTGATTTGCTTGAATTCTAAAATATCTTCGTTTTCAATACCAGTATTGTTTTTTCTATCGGCATAGTTTTCTATTTTTGTAGTGTCTTTGATATATTTATTATTGAAAGCAATTTCGGAATTTTCATTGTTGATTGGTATTGATTGTTCTTTTCCTTGTATTTTATCTAGTATTTGATTAGCAGTATCTCTTTGTAAATCTTTTGATTCAAAAGGGCTATTATTTGCAAGTTCTGATAGAGTGTTTTCAAGGATTGCAATGTCTGTATTTTGTGGATATTTATTTTTTAGAATTTTTGTTATTGAGTATGCTTTTTTATAATTTCTATCCATAATACTATTTTTTACTTCGTTTAGCATTATTTCTTGATTATTTTTGTTTATTCGTTCTTTATACACATAATAACCAAGGCCTCCAAATGAAGTAATAAGTAATACTATTAAAATTATTAGTATAGGTAAGCTTCTTATTTTATTCATCTATGTTTAACTCCTCTTGCCAATTAATTTTTTCTAATTCAATTAAAGAATCTGTTTTTAAGATATCTTTAAATTCTTTTTTAATCATTGTTTTTTTGTTTTGAAGACCTTGTGTTTTGTCTTGACTTTGTATTTTGTCTTGACTTTGTATTTTGTCCTGAATTTGTGTTTCGTCTTGACTTTGTATTTTGTCCTGACTTTGTGTTTTGTCTTGACTTTGTATTTTGTCCTGAATTTGTGTTTTGTCTTGACTTTGTATTTTGTCCTGACTTTGTATTTTGTCTTGACTTTGTATTTTGTCTTGACTTTGTATTTTGTCCTGACTTTGTATTTTGTCTTGACTTTGTATTTTGTCTTGACTTTGTATTTTGTCCTGAATTTGTGTTTTGTCTTGACTTTGTATTTTGTCCTGAATTTGTGTTTCGTCTTGACTTTGTATTTTGTCCTGAATTTGTGTTTCGTCTTGACCTTTTTGCTGTTCTGTGATAATTTGTTCACTTCTATTTTTGTGGTTTTTATCAAGTTTTTCCAAATCTGCTTTTTTCTTTCTTAAACGATCTATTATATGGAGAATAGCGTTTCTTTTTTCACTTTCATGTCTTAGTGTAATAAATTGTGAATAATCATGGATTGCCATAGTGTATGAATCCCATGCATTTTTGTAATCTTTTTTCTTAAAATGAATTTTTCCTTGTTCAACATAAGAGTTTGCTCTATTAAGCAATGCTTCGTCATAATTGGGCATGCTTTTAATTGAGTTGGAATAATATTGAATTGCTAAATTATAATAGCCTTCCCCTCGTTTAAACATTATATTACCCAGTTCAAAATATAACTTATAATCAATATCCCCTCCTACTGCAATTCCATCTAATAGTGCTCCTTCTGCTTCTGTTAGTTGATTATTTTCTCTATAAGCCATTGCTAAAAAATAGTATCCATTTTGTACTTTTGGGTATTTATGTATAGCTTCACTGAGTATTTTGATTGCTTTTAGATAGTTTTTATTTTTTATTTCTTCTTGTCCAACCTTGATTAATCTTTGGGAATGTGCGAGGTTTGAGTTAAATAGTAAAATAAGTGAGATGACCAAATTTTTAAGCGGTGATAAGCATTTTTTCATATCTTTTATGAGTATTATTTTATTACTTTTAAGCAAATATTTCTATATTTCATAGCGTTTTAAAGTCAAAATTATTTTGTTCTTTATTTAAGAATATGATAAATTTCATTATTTCTTCTTTTTGTTCGATTGGTATTGTTTTTTCTTTTTTTAATGTATCTGGTTTATAATAACAAGCAAGATAATATATGGCAGGTAGTAGTGTTTCAGTTTTAAATTCTTCTAGTTTAATATTTTTGTGAAGTATTTTTTTAAATACTCTTGTTCTTAAAATTAATGATTTGATGAAAATATATGATTTATGATAGTTTACATTGTAGAGAGTTGTTTTTTGCATTTTTATTATTTTTTCAGGTACTGTGATTTTACTCTCATCAAGTTGGATCATTATTTCTGATATGAACTTAAAATGTTTTTTATCAATTTTTGTATAAAAAGATAGGAAGTAGACAAATATTTGATTTTGAATTTCGTTATTTTTGCTCTTAAAAAATTTTTTTATATTCTTTGAAAATTTTACCTTGTCATCTTCATCTGCATATATGTAAAATGCAATCCATCCGCATGTATCTATTTTTTTTGTATTGTTTTTTATATATTTTATTATGTTTTGTAAGAATGTTCTTTGTATGTGCTTGTTTTGAAATATTTTTAAGTCTTCATATGGGTTGAAATTCATTTTTTCAAACGAAACAAAAAACTCTTCTGCTTTAAATTTTGCCATGGTAATATCTTCTATATTTTCATTTAAATTTATCAGCTTATGTTTTTCAATATATTTAATTGCAAATATAAAGTCTGACCATTCATTTGGTACTTTGTCTTTAAAAAACCATTTTAGATATTGTTTTGTTGCAGATTTTTCAAGTGAAGATATATAAGTCTTTAAAGTATTTTGGAAATCTTTTGGGGTATATTGTGTAAAATCACTGAAAAAATAGTTAAAATTAGAATTTTTATTTGATCCTTTGTAAAAAATTTTATTAAGACTGAAAGTTTTTATTGCTCTTAGGTATTTTAGGATTTCATCGTACTTTAAGGTTAAAACTTCGTCTATTATGTATCTGTAGGTTTTTGTTAAAATTTTGTTGAAAAGTGATTTAGATAGACATCCTACTGGCCAATAGGTTAAAATAAGCAGTTTTTTTATTTTAATTACTCTACTTTGTTTTTTTCTTAAGCTTGATTTAAATAATCTTTGAAATGATTGATTGTATTTTAATATTTGTTTAATTTTTTTCTTGTCTCTATGTTTTACGGCTATTAGTATATCTATTGTTGGTTCTAAATTGTCTACTTTTAAATTACTAGAGAAATTTAATATTAATTGTTTATATAATTCTTTTTTTTCTTGTGTGTATTTTTTATTATTTTGTATTGCAATTAGTTTGAGAAAATTGGTTGAGTTTAATTTGTATGTTATTTCAGGTCTTTTGCTAATAAAATTTGTTTCTTTTTGTATGTGTAATAAATTTTTTTCTCTAATTATTTCTAGCAGCCAGTTTTTGACTTTTTTGTCTTGTGTTTCTTCATAATAATATTCTTCAAGTGTGGTATTTGTTGAGTTTTTTTGAAGTTCGTAATTTTTACTTACTTTGATAAGAGTTATAATTTCTTCTTCATTGAGTTTATAAAGTTTTGATAAAATGCTATACCTTAAAATTTTTTCTTCTATGTTTGCGTTTATGTATTTTTTTAATATTTTAAGATTGTCATAGAACTTTTGATGTTTTGTTAATATCTTCATTTAATCCTTTAGTGATTCTTTGATAATTTGTAGTAATTTGTCATCACGTTTTGCGACTTTTATTATTGATTCTAAATAACCTTCAACATCACCTATATCAAGTCGTTCGCCTTCTACTTTTTTATATAATACTTTGTTCTCAGACATCAATTTCTGTAAAGCATAAATATGGTGATATTCTCCTTTTTTGTGAAGTTTAAATCCTTCTTCTAAATATTGAAAAAATTCATGTGTGTATAAGAATCTTCCAATAGATGCTTTATTGCTTGGTTCTTTTCCAATTTTTGGTTTTTCTACGATATTTTTTACATGAATGTTGTCTTTATGTAATTCTACTACTCCATATCTATTAATGTCTTTGGGATTTTCGATGACAGATAATATGTTTTTTCCAGTTTTTTTGTGTAATTCTATTAGTTGTGTTGTTAAGGATGGATTTCCAATATGTAAATCATCAGGATATGCAACTATTACAGTTTCAGTCCTTATCCAGGGTTTTGCATGTAATAAAGCATGACCTGTTCCCATCATTGCACTTTGCTTTATAAAACTAATATTAATATCTTTAATCTTAATTTTTTCTAGCAAATCTTTTTTGTATTCTTTTGTAAATGCAGTCTCAAGTTCAACATCTCTGTCAAAATAGTTATCCAAAACTCCTTTTCTCCTTGAAGTTATTATTAATATTTCCTTGATTCCAGAACTAGTGAATTCTTCAATAATGTAATCAATTGATGGTTTGTTTAAAATTGGCAGCATTTCCTTTGGAATAGTTTTTGTAATTGGTAGAAATCTTGTTCCGTATCCTGCTGCTAAGATAATTCCTTTCATATTTTGTCTGCGCTCCCAAGTAAAATTATATCAGAATTTGGATTGTAAGTATTTAACATTTTTTAAAAATGGTTTAAAATTTGTCCTTGTGCATATAAGTGCAGGTAAATATAAGGGATGGAAAATTACTTTTCCTAAAACAGGTAGTGTGCGTCCTGTGATGGCTATTGTTAGAGAAGCCTTTTTTTCTATTTTTTTTAACCAGGTTTTAGGGTCAAATTTTCTTGATGTATTTGCAGGTACGGGGATAATGTCTCTTGAGGCTTTAAGTAGGGGAGCTGGTCTTGCTCATCTTGTTGATTATAATAGGCTTTCTAAGAATATTTTAATTAAGAATTTTGAGTTTGTAAGTGAACCTTACAAGTTTTTTTTCAGTAAGGCTGAATTTTTCCTTAAAAAGAATAATCTTTTTTATGATATTATTTATCTTGATCCGCCTTTTAAGTATTCTTTTAAAGAAGATTTGCTTAAAATAATATCGAGAAATGAAAGTTTAAAGAAAGATGCAAAAATTATTATTCATTATCCTTCGAGAGAAAATTTAGACGATAATATTTTAAGACTTTCTAGGTATGATTTTAGAAAATATGGGGGTTCAAGACTTGATTTTTTTAAGGTCAATTCTTATGTGTAGAGAAAGCATTATTCTTGACTAGAAGTTAAAAGTTTAAATTCATTACTTTTGAGTTCTGATATGTTGTGCCTTAATTCAATTTTATCAGCATTTTTTAATGGATTTTTCGTAATTGTTCCATTTTGTTTTTTTATGATAATTTCTTTGGCTTCAATATTCATTAGTATGTCTCCAATTTTATAGAATTTGTCCTTTTGTTTTATAATGGATAAAATAGGCAAAATACCTATTGTATATTCAAGGACAACTGCTTTAAATAGAAGTTCATTGCAATTTTTTGTGTATACGTCTAATATATCTCCATAATCGAATGGTGCAAGCACTTTCAGAAAATTTTTTAGCATTTCGACATCAAATTTTTTGTTTTTTAAGTATTCTTCTGGTTTGTCTTTTTTCCAATGGTATTTATCACTGTTTTCTGTTAAAAATTTAATAGCCTCTAAGGGATTAACAGGTTCTTTGATGATTATTGGATTAACCATTTCATCATAAACGTCTATTATGCAAAATATTCTAGTAAGTTCATGGGTAAATTTTTTTATTGTTGTTTTTGAATCATTTTTGATGTTAAGATAATTTTTTTGTCCGTTTATCATCATCTTTGTAATGGCAGAAATATCTTCTCTCATTCTAAATAGATTTTTGGAAACATTGACACTTTGTTCTAAAATTTCTATTTTAGACACATATTTTTCTCTTATGTATTCATTCTTAAGGCTAATCTTTTCTCTTAATTCTTGTAATATTGTGGTATGCATGAGTCCGATTGGATGTAATAGTACTCCAAGTGCAGCTTGTAATATAGTATCATTATCATAAAAAAATTCTGTGAATTCTGTTAATTCTGATTTGTCAATAAAAAATTTTGATGTTAAACGTGGAGCATTTTTTCTTGCCCTTTCTTTATTTAACTGTGCAATGGTTATTAAAAAGTATATTGTGGTATCAATTGCATGTAGCAATACAGAATCGCCTTCTGTTTTTACTTGCCCTCTGAAGAATTCATAATCTCTTCTAATTGAGTATAGGTATAGCTTTTTTATTGTTCTTGTACTATTAAGATTATCTTTATTTCTAATTTTTTGGCAATCAAAGTAATTATATATTTTTGATAGTATCTTTTGAATAGATATTATTTTGTGTTTTGGTAAAATATTTGAGCTGCCCTCAATTATTGCCTTATGGTAAATTGGATCAGGTTCTTTTTCCATGAGAATATTTAAATTAATGATTGTTTTTGTTCCGGCAATTGTAAATATTTTGTCTTTTTCTGAAAATGGTTTATATATGTCTTTTAAAACTTCTGCTAGGTCTTCCTTTAAAAAATTGATTTCATTATTTAGAAGTTCGTCATTAACTATATTTATTAGCTTTTCATATGGAATGTTATTGTAATTATTTATTACTGGTACACATGAGACATTACCTTTGTTGAGAACTTTAATTATCTTTTCATTTATTCTTGTACTTAACTTAGCCAGATTTCCAATATTTGAAAAGATTATGTCATTTTCTGTTAGATCTTCTACTTTTTTTGTTTCTTTAAGAATCATTGAGAGTCCTTTTAAAGCCTTCAATATCATTTTCTAAGATAACTGAATTTGTGAGATAAGAATTTAGCTCTATATTTTGTCAATTGAGATATAGTCATATTTATTTTACATAGCCTTCAACAATAGAGGAGTAAAGTCTATTTGCTCCTTTAAATTTTGGCTACATTACATACAAAAATCTTTAACTTACATAATACCGCCGAGGAGAATCGAACTCCTGACACAAGGATTTTCAGTCCTTTGCTCTACCAACTGAGCTACAGCGGCTAGGTTTTTTTTAAGAGCATAGTTTTTATTAACAGAAATAATTCTTTCATAAACAAGATTTTTTGTCAATAAAAAAGTGATTTTTAATTTTTTGTGTAAATAATTTTATTTGTTATTAAATTTAATCAGCTTTATTTTTCGTCTGTTTCTTTTAAGTTTAGGGATATATTAGTATTTATTTTCTGTTTATTAAGGCAATAATTATTGTCTTAACTTTTGAAATTTTTTTACTGAAATGATTACTTATTTGTATCATAGTATCATTATCTTTGAAATTTTTTGCGAAAATGGGCTTCATACTAAAAAATAAGTATTTACCCATTTTGTATGATTTATTTTTTAGTATGTAAATATTTGAAAAAATCCATATCTGTTGAAAATATTTTTCGTTTATCTTTAAGTGTAATTTTATAACTTTCTAGTGCTTGCCAAAATTTGTAAAATTCAACATTTTTTTCATAAGCATTTTCGTAAATTTTTGCAGCCGTAAGGTCTCCTTCAGCTTTAGTTTTAGCTGCTTCAGCTCTTGCTTCGCTTAATAATTTTAACTTTTCTTTTTCAATGCTACCAAGGATTTTTGTTTGCTCAGCGATTCCCATACTTCTTTGCTCTTCTGCAATTTGTTGCCTTTCTGAAATCATTCTGTTATGTACAGAGTCAATTAAACTTAGATCATAACCAATTTTTCTGATAAGTACATCTACAATTTCAATTCCAATGTCTTTTGTATTGTTATTAGAAACTTTAATTATTTCATTTTCAATTACTTTTCGACCCTTTGTGATTTTGTATGTTGTGTTATTTTTAATTTCTTCTGGTATTAAAACTCCATCAGATAGACGTTGGATTGGATTATTTGAGCTTCTTATGATTTCAAGTAAAGGATATTTAGCGATAACACCTCTAACGGCAGGCTCAATAGCAGCGTTGATTCTTGTATAAGCTCTGTCCATTGTTTTAATTGCGGTATAGAATTGATTAATATCTGAAATTCTCCATCTAGCAGTTGCGTCTATCCAAATTAATTGCTTTTCTTCCCCTCCTGTTGGGATTCTTTGAGGTTCTCCATCCCATCTAAGTATATTTCTGGGGAATATTTGTACATTTTCAATGAATGGGATTTTATATTTAAGTCCTGCTGTATTTTCAGTTCTTTCAATTCTTCCAAGCCTTGTAGTAATTGAAATTTCATTTTCTTTTAATATATAGATTGGTTGTACGATGGCTAATAGTGTTAATACCAATATTAATACAGAAGCTAAAATTTTGGTAATGGAGAATAAGAATTTTAATATGTGCTTCATTTATTTGACCTCCTTAAATGGCAGGAAATTGTTTAAATTTTTGTCAATTATTTCAATATTATCTTTATTTTCTAGAATTTCCCTCATTGCTTCGTTATAGATTCTCTCTATTGTAATTTCTGGCGCTTTGGTGTACGAGCTAAGGATCGCATTAAAGATAGCAGTTTCAGCTAATGCATTATTTATTCTGTTTACTTTGTATCCTTGAGCTTCTTCTATCAGTTTAAGTGCTTCCCCTCTAATTTTTGGGATAACTTGATTAAATTTTTTCTTTCCCTCATTAATGAATTTATTTTTGTCTTGGATTGCAATGTTAACATCTTCAAACGCTTCGTAAACTTTTCCTTTGGGGGGCATAGCATTTCTGATTTGTACTTGAACAATATCAATTCCTAAGTTATATTTCTTTATAATTTCATTCATAGAAATTTTTACCCCTTCTGTGACACCAACTCTGTTGTCATTAATTATCTCAAAAATAGTATTGTCACCAATTAATTTATTCATTGATGATTTTGCAATGTCTTTTATGGTTTCTTCTGGGTGTTCTACCTTAAACATGAAAGAATATGGGTCACTAATTTTATATTGTACTAACCATTCAACATTGATTATATTTAAATCACCGGTAATAATTATTCCTTCATCCTCGCCTGAATAAGTTGCTGTTTTATTGTTTGTATTAAAGCCAAATTTAACTTCTTGTACTATCTTTACTGGTACAATAACCTTGTCTTCAATTAATGGAATTTTTATATATATGCCTGATTCAAGTGTTCTATTTAACTTACCAAGACGAAGAACAATTGCTTCCTCAGATGGTCCAACTATAAAAATATTTGAAATGGCTATTATTAATATTATTACTAGTACAATTAGTGTGATCATATAATCATATGTTTTATTAAGAAATTTTGTGATATTGTTTAGCATTTTTCCTCCTTTTGTTATTCATTCCTAAAGAATTGTGGATTTTTTGATTAAATCCTTTATATTTTGATATTGCTATCAGATTGAGCTTTGGGTTTAAGTTGGATTTTAAATAATGAAAAAGTATTTTCCAAATATTTTTGTTCATTTTCATTCCTTTTCAAGTTTTTTGAATGTTATTTTTTTTATTTTATGATTCTGGATTTCTTCTATTAAATATTCTCCATGTTCTGTATTAACTTGCTCTCCTTTTGTGGGTATTTTATCAAGTAAATCCATGATATAGCCTCCAATTGTGTTTATGTAGTCTTTGTGTTGAATTTTTATTCCAACTGTTTCTTCAATTTCATCAAATGTAGTCTCGCCAGATATTAGATAAATATGTTCATCTTTTTTAGTAATGAGTTGTTTTTCTTCTTCGAAATCATATTCATCAAATATTTCTCCAAAGATTTTTTCTACTATATCTTCTATTGTAAGTATTCCTGAAAAGCCTCCATATTCATCGATAACAATGGCCATTATTTTTTGTTTTTGTCGCATTACATCTAGTATATCTTTTATTCTTTTGTTTTGTTGTACAAAAACAGCAGGTTTGACAAATTTAATGATACTTTTTTCAAGTTTTTTTTTACTGATTTCAATTAAGTCTTTAGTTATTAAAATTCCTATTATTTGTTCTCTATTTTGACCTTTATATACAGGAATTCTGGAATATCCTTCTTTTTTAATTAATTTAATTTTATCTTTTAATTTTGATGTGCTTGATAGTAAGAATACTTTTGTACGATGTGTCATAATTTCAGATGCTCTGACTTCTCCTATGTTTAGCATTTTCTGCATGAATATTCTGTCATCATTTTCTAAAATTCCTAGTTTTTCTGCTAAAGATAACATGTTTTTTATGCTATCTTTAGTCATTTTTTGACTTGCTTTTATTTTGCATAGGCTTAGTAAACCTTTAACTATTCCATTAATTGCGTATATTATTGGTGTTAATATAATTGTTAATATCTTGAGTAAAATTGAAGTTGATAAAACTATACTCTCATTATTTAGAATAGCAATTTGTTTAGGAAATATTTCTGAGCATATAAGAACTATTATTGTTATGATTCCAGTCGATAAAGCAAGTGCATTGTGTCCATATTTGTCGAGAACAAATTTTGTTGTAAGGGCACTTGCTGTTATATTTGCAATATTATTTCCGATTAGAATTGTTGTTACAAGTTTTGATGGATTTTGAGCTAAGTGATATACAATTGTTCCTAGTCTACCTTTTTTCTTTATATCTTGAAGTTGAATCAAACTTAATGACGTGTAAGCTGTTTCTGATGCTGAGAAAATTGCTGAGAGAATTATGGATGTTAATATAATTATTAATTCTAACATAGTTATTATTTTAGTTTATCTTTAAGGTATTTTCTTTAATTTTGTTTATCTTTATAAAATATTTGTCTTGATTTTAACTTAAAGATTATAAGGCGTCGACCGGATTCGAACCGGCGAATCAAAGTTTTGCAGACTTTTCCCTTAGCCACTTGGGTACGACGCCGCATTAAATATTACTTAGTTTATTAAAAAATATTTAAATTGTAAACAATATCTATTGATCTTTTGTGATTTGATGATTGGATTTTATGTTTTTTGAATATTCTATTTTTTGTATTTTTCTATAAAAATAAATTTTATTTTTGTAATATTTATGAATATGAATAAAAAAACTCTTAATAATATTTTATCTAGGTTAGATAAGGATCTAGTAAAGGGGATTCGAGGGTCTTGCAATGTGGAAATATTGGGACTTACATATGATTCAAGGAATGTTTTATCTAATTTTGTGTTTTTTGCTCTTCCAGGACTTCATTTTGATGGTCAAGAGTTTATTGGTGAAGCAATTCAACGGGGCAGCAATGTTATCGTTCATACTACTGATGTTGATTTCTATTATTCCAATGTAACATACATTAGAGTTGATTCTTGGAATATGAGGAGATTTATGTCAAATTTTTCTCATATTTTTTATAATGAGCCTTCAAAGAAGCTTAAGATTATTGGTGTTACAGGAACCGATGGTAAGAGTTCTGTTTGTTTTTACATCTATACTTTACTAAAGGCTATGGGTGTTAAGGTTGGGTTTATTTCAACGGTATTTTTTGAAGATGGAAGCGGGACTTTGGTTAAAAATCCTTATAGACAGTCAACTCCAGAGTCAACAGAAATTCATTTAGTTCTTAGTAAAATGGTAGAGAATAATATTGAATATGCTATTATTGAATCTACTTCGCATGGGCTTGATTTTAGGACATCAAGACTTATTGATATTGCATATTCTGTTGCTGTTTTAACTAATGTTACCCATGAGCATCTTGAATTTCATGGGACTATTAATCATTATTTGAATGCTAAACTTAGCCTTTTTTCTTCTGCAAATGATAATGGTGGTTTTGGTATTATCAATATGGATGATGATAATTTTTCTCTCTTTTTAAATTCTATTAATAGAGCTTATACATATAGTTTAAGGAATCAAAGAGCTGATTTTTTTGTAAGTAGGATTAATGAACAAATAAATTTTACTGAGTTTGAATTTTATCATAAAAACATTAAATATGATGCTAGAATTAATTTGATTGGTAGCTTTAATGTCGAAAATGTTATGGCGGCTTTAATTGTTGTTAATCAAATTATGTGTGTTGATATTGCAGATCTTACTGATAAGCTTATTAATATTGAGGGTCTTTGTGGACGAATGCAGGGTGTTGATTTTGGACAGGATTTTTCTTTAATTATTGATTATGCACATACACCCGGGGCTTTTTTTAAGATTTTTCCTATTTTTAAAAGATTATCAAAGAATAGATTGATTTCTGTTTTTGGTTCTGCCGGAGAGCGAGATGTTATCAAGAGAAGATTACAGGGAGAAATTGCCAATAGATATTCAGACATCATAATACTTTGTGATGAGGACCCAAGAGGTGAAGATAGTATGCAAGTAATTAAAAACATTGCGGAAGGAATTTCAGAAAAGACTTTAAATAAAAATTTATTTTTCATTCCTGATCGGAGAAGCGCAATTGAAAAGGCAATAAGTATTGCATGTACGGGTGATTTGGTGGTTACTCTTGGTAAGGGGCATGAACGTTCAATAATATATAAAGATAAAAGTATTTTTTGGGATGAAGAAGCTGTTATTAAGGATATTATTTTAAATATGAATTAAAGGATTTGATACTATGAGAAAAAATCTTATGTTAATATTTGGAGGAGTTTCTTTTGAGCATGAAGTTTCTCTTAGATCTGCTTATGGGATTTATTCAGCTCTTGTGAAGATTGATAAGTATAATGTATTTTCAAGTTTTATTGACAAATATTCTGGGGTTTGGTATTTACTGGATTCTATTCCTGATGATCCTGCATTAATTAAAAGAGATAGTTCTGCCATTATTAGTTTAATTCCTGGTTGTGGAATATTTGTTAATAATAGGGATCTTAAAATTGATGTTGTGTTTCCTATTGTGCATGGGAGAACAGGTGAGGATGGGTCTATTCAGGGACTTTTAAAAATGATGGATATTCCTTGTGTTGGTTCTGGTATTTTAGGCAGTGCTATTGCTAGTAATAAGTATTTCTGTAAGCTTTTACTTAAAAGTTTTAATCTTCCCTTAATTCCTTTTGTTGGATTTAGAGAATATGATTATCTTTTAGATAAAGATGGGATAAAAAAAGATATAAGTCAAAATTTGGGATATCCTGTAATTGTAAAACCAGCTATGTTGGGGTCTTCAATTGGGATAAGTATTGCATATGATGATACTCAGATTGAAAAATGCATTGAGGAAGCTTTTAAGTATGATTTAACAATTATAGCAGAGAAGTTTATGCAGGTAAGAGAAATTGAATGTTCTGTTATTGGAAATGATCAGATTAGAATATTTAGTCCTGGTGAAATCGTCATACAAGATTTTTTATTTTATGATTATGATGCTAAATATTCTACTATCCCTGGAAATTCTATTATATTTGATATTCCTGCTCATCTTGATACTAAGCATTTGTTAGACATTAAGGAGTATGCATATCTGACTTATAGATGTTTAGAGCTTAGGGGTATGGCAAGAATTGATTTTTTAATTGAAAAAGATACTGATTTAATTTATATTAATGAGATAAATACAATTCCAGGATTTACAGATATTTCAATGTTTTCTAAGATGTGTGAACATGATGGTCTTGATTATGAATCTTTGCTTGATAAATTGATAACTTTAGCTTTTCAGAGTTATGAAAAGAAAAAGAATAACATTGATTTTAGGCCGTTATAAAGCTAATTTAGTTGTAAATTTTTTAAATTTTTAATTTCTTTGTCATTTTGAAGCTTAAAAAATTTATCTTGATCGTATTTTGCAGACTTTGGAAGTGTTCCGGAATACTTTATTGCATATGAATAATCTATGTTGATATTTTTGACTTCTTTTTTGCTTTCTTTATCATATATTTTTAGGTAATGTTCATTAATATCAAAGTGAGCAAATGCCTCATATTGAATTTCTTCTTGAGATTTAATAGTAAAAGTTATGTTTATTGCATTTGATTTAATATTATTTATTGTGAATATGATCTTGTTAGATGCTATTTTATAGGGTGTATTGCTTTGATATATTATGAGTTCAGATGCATTTTTTAGAAATAAATTAATTTGTTTGGCAATCTTATTTGTGGCAATCTTAATTTCATAGATAGTTCTCTCAGCTGCATCTGTTTTTTTAAAAGATAAATCTATTAAATCTTCTTGTATTTTGATTTCTTTTTCTGCATGCTTTTTATTTTTGTTTAAATTTATATGGAAATCTTTTGTTGATATTTGAATTGTATTTCTATTTTCTTGTAAGTATTCTATACTAATTTTGTTAATTTTTTCTGGAAAACTTATTATTTGATCTACTTTTATTGTTGAAATTTTGTCTATATTGTATGATATTATAGTAACGGCAATTATTAAGAGAAAAATGATGGATTCAATTTTCTCAGATTTTTTAAATTCTTGCTTCATTGCTGTGGTTTTGTGTTTTAGGTGTTCAGCAATATTGGTAAGTATTACTGAGAAGAGTGATATTGCTATGAAATAGCTTAGTGCAATCGGTTTTGATATCATTGAGGTTGTTTGTATTGATGTTATTATCATAAAATTTGTTATCCAAATAAGCATTATTACTATATTTTTTAAAATTTTTATTTTGTTAGGAATAACTAGTATTAGTATATTTTTTAAAATTATGATTAAAATAAATTCTATTTTGATGTATAATAACATAATAAGCTCAATAATAGAGATTACTATTGCTAAATGTTTGAGTTCTTTAAGTGTTAAGTGTATTTTAAAATTATATGTGAGGTAAGATATAAGATTAAAGATGAATAATGTGAGAAAGAAATTTACTAGATATATTGGATTTATAAAGTTATAGTCTATGAAATTTTCATAGACAGTCAGCATTTTAGTTGTGATTAAAGTGGAAATATATGTGCTTAAGAATAAGATAAAAAATAGTTTTATTATTTTGTGGTAGTTTTCTTTGGTCTTTCTAAGGATAATACTAGTTTTTTTAAATCTTTTAATGAACATTAAGATAATTAAATTATAAATAGCATATATTATTATTATAAGAGTGTTTTCATTTATTATGCACTTTTTAAATGGAATATTTATGATGATATAGTGCAGAGCATTTTCTTTTAGAATGTTTTTTTTAGCTTTGATTGTGTCTTCAATTGATTTATAAATGTCACAAAGATTGTTATTCTTTAGATATTTTAAGAGTGATTGCTCCCTATTATTGTTTATTATTAAAATTGGAATTTCTTCTTTTAAATATAGGTTGTATATTTCGTTGGTATTTTTATCATTTATTTTTGATATCTTAAAATTTACTTTATTGCTATCAAATGTTTTTATTAGTATTTCCAAAAAGCTTAGACTTGTTTTTGAGTTTATTATGTTTGATTGATTTTTAAATTGTATTGGATTATTTTCTTTTTCTGCATTTAACATTAGGTATATTGTATTTGTATTCTTTTCAATTAAATTATTATTTAATAATAATCTACTGCTTATTGTTGTTATTTGTTTGTGTGAATCGTCTTCTATAAAATAAATATTTATGTTGTTTTTAATTTCTTTGTTCTTCAAATTATTTAGTAGCGTGATTACAATTGAAATTGCTAGATCATTTTTTAAATCATATTCTATCTCGACTGGTACAATGATATTATAAGTATTTTTTTCTGTTCCTTTTATTTTTACGTGAATTGTTTTTTGTGAGTATCCAATAAATCCAATTTCTTGTAGTGAGTGTTCTTTGTATTGAATCTTATTTTTGAGAAAGTATTTTTTTATGTAATCATAAATATTTTTTATTCGTTGTATTTTTTCTGGGGTTTTATTTAGTGTGTTGATTTTTGTGATATGTTGCCTTATTTGATCGTTACATTGTTTTGTATCTTCTGCTTTGATTATTTTATGTGAAATGAATGTATGTATTAATATTAAGAATATCCTAATTATCATAATTTTTAATATCTTCTTCTACTTGCATTATTTGGAGTACATTGGGGTTTGCTTTAAGTAAAGCGAAGATCATTGATACTTTTTTGGCATTTGATGAGATAATTATATTAATTATTCCATGTCCATTTCCACAGTCTTCTATTTTCTCGCTAATGAGTCTTACTTCAAAGGTTGTAAAAATATTATCTAGATAATTAAAAAGACCTTTTAAATTTTTTAAGAATATTATGATATGGTACACTTTTCTTGTTGGGGTTGCTTCCCATTCTACTTCAACAAGATGATTTTTTTTCTGATTTTGAATTTCTTTACAATTTTCTTTGTGAACTACGATTGTGTCTTTTTGTATTATTCCAGTAATGTCTTCCCCTGTTGATGGGTTGCAATCAGAAGCTATTGTAGTACTTTTTAATTTGGATTTTGTTAAAGATTTGAACAGACTAAAGAGTCTTTTTTGTTCCTTATTTTCTCCAATGAGATATGCAATTATGTTATTGTCTACAAATATTGTATTATCATTTTTATTAAGCCAAGATCTAATTTTTGAACGTGCTTTTTTTGTTCTAACGCTATTAAGCCAAATTACATCAGGTTTTGCCTCTGAAGAGGTGAATATTTCAACGATTTGTTCGTTTTTTAATGGTTTGGTTAGTGAGCTAATTTTTCCATTAATTTTTGCATAAAGAGCTTGATCTCCAATGTCTGTGTGTATTGTGTATGCAAAGTCGATTGAGTTTGAGCCAAATGGAAGTTCTACTATTTCTCCTTCTGGTGTATAAACATATATAAATGTGTTTAGGAGTTCTTTATATATATCATGCATTGAATATTGGTTTTTATTGGCTGATTCTTGTTGCCATTTTTTGATTCGGTTAATGAATGATATGTCATCGGCTTTTAATTCAGCTTGTTCTTTGTAGAGCCAATGAGCTGCAACACCATATTTAGCAATTTTATCCATTTCTTCTGTTCTAATTTGTATTTCAATTAATTGGTTATCTTCAGGTATTCTAACAGTAGTATGCAAAGATTGATATTTATTCTCTTTAGGGATTGCTATATAATCTTTTAATCTACCAGGTATTGGTTTCCAAACTTTATGTACAATTTCTAATATTTCATAGCATTCTTTTTGTTGTTTACAAATTATTCTTATTCCTAGAGTATCAAAAATTTGAGAAATGTTATTATTTCTTGTTTTCATTTTTCTAAAAATTGAGTAAAAATGTTTTGAACGAACTGTAATTACAACATCAATTCCTATTTTTTTAAGTTCTTTTTCTATTATTAATTTTCCCTTATATAATTTTTTTTCTCTCTCTATTTTTGTTGCAGCTAGAAAATTTTTGATCTCTTTGTATTCTTTTGGATAAAGATATTTTAATGATAAATCTTCAAGATATATTTTTAGAGATGAAATACCAAGTCGCTCTGCAATTGGTACGTAAGTGGCAAGGCAATCTTTTGCAATTCTTTCTCTTCTGTTTTTAGGTAAATGAGAAAGAGTTGCCATATTATGTAATTTATCAGCAAGCTTTATGATTATTATTCTAATATCATGAGTCATTGCAAAAAACATTTTTGAAAAGCTATTTGCTTCTTTAATTGCTCTTGTTTTATTGTGTAAGTCATGAATTTTTGTTACACCATCAATTAAACTTAAAACTTCTTGATCAAACTCTTCAATTATTTTTTCCTTAGCCACGCTTGTATCTTCAAGAACATCGTGCAATAGACCAGCTATTGTTGTTTTAAAGTCTAGTTGAAATTTTGTGAGAAATAATGCAACCATTATTGGATGAATTACATATGGATCTCTACTTTCTCTATATTGTCCGTAGTGTAATTGTTCTGATATTTCAAGAGCTTTAAATATTAATTTTTTTTGAATTTCATCTTGATAGTTATTATTGACAGTTTTTCTAAAAATGTTTTTTAGTTTATCAATATCATTAATTTTAAGTAAATATGCGATTTCATAAACTTGTATCATGATTTATTCTTAGGATCAGTCCTCTCTCTCTGCTTTCAATGTCATATATGGTTTTTAAATATTTAAAACCTTCTTGAATTGCAAACTTTTTTAAAGATTTTGTTTGCCATGGAGCCATTTCTATTATTAAGAGTCCATTCTGGGCGAGCTTATATTTTGCTTGTCTTATTATTTTCTTTGAAATTTCAAGTCCATCTTTTCCAAACCCCAAAAGAGCTAGCCTTGGTTCTTTTGCTAATTTTTCCTTTGTTTTGAGTTCATCTTTATTTAAGTAAGGAGGATTAGTGATTATTAGCTCAAACTCTTTACCTATACATTTTAACAGATCTGAGTGTTGTATTTCTATATAATTTTCTAATTTTAATTTTTGTTTGTTTTTTGACGCTACTTTCAATGCTTTGATAGAAATATCTGATAGTGTTACTTTGAGCTTACTATAATGTGCAATTGTTAAACCAATGCATCCACTTCCGCAACATAAGTCTAGAATCTTGCTTAAGTTGTTCTTTTGAATTTGTATTAAGGCTTCTTCTACTATGCATTCTGTATCTGACCTAGGAATTAGTACATGTTTATTTATATAGAATTTGATTCCCATGAATTCTTTTGTTCCAAGTATATGATGTATGAGAGTTCCTGATTTTATTTTGTTTATTTGATGTAATAATTTATTTTCCTCTTGTTTTGTTAATTTCTTATTTATATTTGCAAGAATTATTTCTTTCCGATTTTTTAAGATTTTTTCAAGTAGTAACAAAATTTCAAGAGTATTTAAGTTATATTTTTTTGCATTTTTTATAGCTTCATTTATTGTCATTAGCAAAATTATATTGGGTTATCTTTTAATGCTTGCTCTTGAAATTTTATAGCTAGTGTGTCTAGAAAAGAATCAAGTTCTCCCTGCATAATTTCTTCTAGTTTATAAAGGCTAATATTTACTCTGTGATCTGTTATTCTGTTTTGTGGGAAATTGTATGTTCTAATTCTTTCAGACCTATCACCTGAACCTACTTGTTGCTTTCTGTCATTTGAGCGTTGTTCTTGTTTTTTGAGTGCCTCAAATTCATAGAGTCTTGCTCTTAATACTTTCATAGCTTGATCTTTGTTTTTATGCTGACTTCTTTCATTTTGACATTGTACCACGAGGCCTGTAGGTACATGTGTGATTCTGACAGCAGAGTCTGTTGTGTTTACATGTTGGCCTCCAGCACCAGAAGATCTGTAGACGTCTATTCTTAAATCTTTTTCATTGATTTTAATATCGGTGTCTTCAACTTCAGGTAGTACAGCAACGGTTGCTGCTGAGGTTTGAAGTTTTCCGTTAGATTCTGTTATAGGAATCCTTTGAACTCTATGTACTCCGCTTTCATATTTTAATTTTTTAAATACATCTTTTCCCTTTATTTCAAAGCTTATTTCTTTAAGTCCGCCAAGTTCCGTTTCGTTAAAGTTAATAAGATCTGTTTTCCATTTTTTCTTCTCAGAATATTTGATGTACATCTCGTAGAGATTATTTGCAAAAAGAGCAGCTTCTTCTCCTCCTGTTCCAGCTCTAATTTCAATAATTATATTTTTACTGTCATTTTCATCTTGTTGTAATAGTAATATTTTGATTGTGTGTTCAATTTCATTTTTTTTAAGATTTAAATTAGTCAATTCTTGTTCTACTAATTCTTTCATTTCTAAATTTTGTTCTTCTACCAGAATTTTTTGATTTTCATCGATTTGGTTTAATATCTTCTTGTATGCGTCTTTTTTTTCTTTGATTTTTTCTAAATAATTATATTCTTTTACTATTTTTGCATATTCTTTTTGATTTTTAATTAGATTTGTATCTTTTAATTTTTCTTCAAGTACTTTTATTTTATCTTCCATGGGACTTAATTTTTTTAAAAACATCCTAATTTTCTCCTAGTAAGGTAGTAATATTTTATCCTATTTTTGATTTTTTTTTGTTATAATTGCCCATGAATTTTATCTAAATAGGCTTATATACAATTTAAATAAATAAGTTTAAGTGTACAAAATTAAGTATATTTTTTTAATTTTTTATATAATATGTTTATTGAGATTGGATGTTAAAGATTTGATTAATATCTTGATGTGTTTATATATAAATATAGCTTATATGTTTTTTAAGATAGCATATATGAAGTGAATGTTATGTCTTTAATAAACCAGTTAAAAAGGGGTATTTATGTTAGACAAGAAACTTTTAGATAATTTTGAGGACATCTCACAAATTTCTGATAATGAGCTTCTTGATGTTACTGAAAAGTCCAAAAGGGGATATCAGCTGATAAAAGAAGAGAGACTGCTTGAAGCAGAAGCATTGTTTAATGATATCTTGGAGAAGGATGATGATAATAATTATGCTCTTGTTGGACTTGGGGACATTGAAAGGAAGAAGCTAAACTTTGGTAATGCTATAATTTATTATCAAAGATGCCTTGCCAAACATTCAAATAATAATTATGCACTTTTTGGTTTAGGAGACTGTTATAGGAGTTTAGATGATTATAAAAGGGCTACAGATATATGGGAAGAGTATTTAAAATATGATCCTGAAAATATTACGGTTCTTACGAGAATTGCTTCTTCTTATAGAAAATTAAAAAATTTTCAAAAATCTAGACAATCATACTTAAGAGTCTTAGAAATTGTGCCTGATAATGATTATGCTCTTGTTGGTATTGGACATTTGTATTATGACTTTAAGGAATATAAGGAAGCCTTGAAGTATTGGCTTAAAATGTATGAAATAAATCAAGTTAAAATTGATGTTCGTGTTTTAACTTCGATTGGTAATTGTTATAGGAAATTAAAGGAATTTAGTAAAGGAATTTATTTTTTTAAAAAGGCTTTGGAAATTTCTCCTAATAATTTTTATGCTATTTTTGGACTTGCTGATTGTTATAGAGGAAATAAAGAGTATCATGAAGCCTTAAAATATTGGCTTTCAATAATAGAGCAAGATTCAAAGAATAATTTGGTTTTAACAAGAATAGGAGATACATACCGATATTTGAAAGATTATGAGAATTCACAGCTTTATTATAAGAAAGCTCTTGATGTTGATTTTGATATGTTTGCTATACTTGGTCTTGCACTACTTCAAAAAGAACAGGGGAAGTATGAAGAGGCATTGGTTGCTATTAAAAATTTGATAAAAACCAATCCTAAGAATTCAATATTATATATAAATGCTGCTGAGTGTTATGAGGCATTAGGTCAAATTGAAAATGCTATAGATATTTTATCAAGTTTCTTGCAACTTGGTATGAAGAATGTTACCATTATTGACTACATTAATAATCTTAATAACCTTAGGAAGAAATTAGATGTATGAAGCTTGATTTTGAAAGATCTGTTTTTTTTAAGAAGTTAATAGATACTCATGTTCATTTCAATGAACTTAAGAAAGGTTCTATAGATATTCATTATGTTATTAATGAATGTTTTAGAAATGGGTTCTCTTATTTTATTGATGTTGGCTTGCATCCTAGTGATTTTTATGAGAGAAAACAACTTTTAGATACCTACTCTCATATTGCACTGACAGCTGGAATTCATCCTTTAAATAAGGCTTTCAGAGATGATTTTGAATTGCTTGAAAGGATTTTATCAGAGGAGGATGTTGCTGCTATTGGTGAAATTGGGCTTGATTATTTTAAAGCGGATAATAAAAGTGAGCAAATTGAGGTTTTAAGTATTCAGTTAGATTTGGCTAAGAAATATAAAAGGCCTGTCATTTTGCACGTTAGAGAGGCTTATGATGATATTTACAATATTATTAAATCTTTTAATTTTATGAATAGAGGAATATTGCATTGTTATTCTGGTACTTATGAGCATGCTAAAAAATTTATTGATCTTGGATTTAAGATATCTTTTGCAGGTAATTTAACTTTTACAAATTCAGATTCTTTAAGATCAGTCTTAAAAAAGTTAAGTATTAAAGATATTTTAATTGAAACAGATAGTCCATTTTTGGCGCCAGTTCCTTTAAGAGGAAAAATGAATGCTCCAATCTTTTTGGGGTATATATGTCTTGAAATTGCAAAAATTAAAAATTGTAATTTGGACAGTGTTGTCTCTGTGTTATTTGATAACTTTAAGGATTTATTTAAAGATTCAATTTGTTAATTATTATCTTAAATAATTGATGTTTCTTTTTCATATTTTTCATATTCATTTATAAATTTTGGTCCAACATTTTAGTCAATATATACAGATTATTAGCCAATTATTTAGGTAATTTTTAATTTTCAATATAATGTAATGTGCTTTGAATATCATGTTTATGTTGTTTTTTTATAAATATTAAATTCGTATTGGAAGTTTTTAGTAATTTTTTTTACTATTTCTATTAAATTCAATTCATTAATGCCAATTATATATTTTGTATGAATTTTTTTTAAATCTTTTTTATTGCTTCCAATTAATATGAAGTCTATTTTTTTAAAAAAAGTTGATTCTGATAATTTTTTTAAAAAAACATGATTATTCTTCATTGAAAATAGGATAACTCTTGTTATCTTGGGAGTAATCAAATTTTTTAAGTACGGGATGTTTTTGTGATCTATCACAATAATGTTTATATTCTTCTCTTTTGCATTTTTTTTCAAGTGCTCTGAATCTTCTTTGTTTAATGTGTGATCTGTCATTATTAATGAAGTCTTTAAATCTGTTGATGAGTCGTTGAATATAAAATCTATTGCTTTTTTTAATGAAAATTTGATTTCAGAGAGGTAGAAAGTTTTTTTTTTAATTTTATTGTCACTGAATATTGTATTACTTGGTTTATGTGTAAGGAGTATCTTTTTTATATTTTTTAGTTTATCTTTAATAATTTCGATATCTTTTTCATTGATAAATAGTACTTCTTCTTGGATAAATGGAGCATTTTGAATTTTGAAGAAATATTCTGTTGGATTTGAAAAAATGATGACATAACTAAAGTCTTTATTTGCGATTTTATTGTTTTTACAATCAAAAAATAGAAATAAAGTTATTGTAATGATAAAAATTTTTATTGTATGTAGCATTATTTTGTAGTTCTAATAAATTTTTTATTCAAAATTGAGATTCCCAGTATTATTATTAATATAGTTAAAGCATAGGCTTGTGCGTTGGTTAAAATTAATACTTTTAAAAGTGTAATTATTGCTTCTAAGATTAAAATGGGAATGAAAATTAATTTATACCCATTTATGTTTTGTGTCATATTAAGATGTATTCCTTTTGTACATATGCTTGCTGTAGATATTAGTTCTAGTATATGTAGAAGGGGTATTTTAATGTACTCATATGTACCAAAAACTTTACTGTTTGTGATAATTAGTTCTAAATTTTTAGAGAATATTAATCCAAATGCAAAATATGTTAAAAATATTGGATTTTTTTTAAGCAGTGAATTTGGATTGAATGTAAAAAAAAACGTGAATATAAATAATGGGAGAACATAATAATATATTTGCTCTTTAATAAATATTGAAGATGCTAGACTAAATTTTGTTTGGTAGTTTATTAGCAGGGTTTTGTATAATATGAATTCTTCTGTTAGGTATAATAAGGAAAAAATGGTCATAGCAGATAGTATTAATATTGCATGAATATAACTCTGTTTGATTAATTTTAGATGAGAATGTTTTATTTGCATGTATATTTTAAAGGCTAAAGGCAAGCTTACTAGCAAAAATATATTCATAATAATTAAATTTTACTTTTAAATTACTCATTAATCAATTGATTTTTATTTTTTGGAATTTTAGAAGATCTTTTTATTATTGTTCTTAATAGATATGTGTTCGAATTTACTTTTTAATTAAGGTGTATTAAAATTAATTATTAATTAATGCTATTTGAGGAGTGCGTATTTTTAGATGATAAATAGGAATTTCGGTAAAGATAGAGATAGAGTAAGGTCAGGAGATAAAGAGTTAAGAATTAATCATAAAATTAAGGCTCATGAGGTTAGAGTGGTTTTTGATGATGGGACTCAATCTGTTTTGTCAATTGAGGACGCTATTAGACGTGCTAGGGATGTTGATCTTGATTTGGTTGAGGTTTCTCCAAATGCATTGCCTCCCGTTTGTAAAATAATTGATTATGGAAAATATAAGTTTCATCAGGAAAAGCGTCAAAAAGAACAGAAGAGGAATCAGAAAATAATTAAACTTAAAGAAGTTAGGATGCAGCCAAAAATAGATACTCATGATCTTGATTTTAAGTATAGAAATATTTTAGGATTCCTCAAAGAAGGTAATAAGGTAAAAGTTACTATAAGATTTAGGGGACGTGAGCTTGCTCATACTCATTTGGGCTATGGAATTTTAGAAGGTATTCTTGAAAGGGTGGGTGATTCTAATTATGTTTTAGAGTCACCAGCTAAGATGGAAGGCAAGACAATGTTTTTAATTATTGCACCTAAGTCTAAGAAGTAATTAATAAGGAGATATGAATGCCAAAGATGAAGACATGCAAAAGTGCGAGAAAAAGGTATGCTTTTACTTCAAGAGGTAAAGTCAAACATAAAAAGCAAAATTTGAGACATATTTTGACAAAAAAGTCTGCAAAGAGAAGAAGGAATTTAGGTAAATCAGGTTTGGTTTCGATTTCTGAAATTAAGCGAATCAAAACCTTATTACCTTATGCTTGAACATTTAAGGAGATTATATATGGCTAGAGTTAAGAGTGGCATGGTTCATGTTGCAAGGCGAAAAAGGATTTTAAAGAAAACAAAGGGCTTTTGGGGGACTAAAAAAAGTAATTATAAGAAGGCTAAAGATACTCTTCGTAAAGGTATGATGTATGCTACAAGAGATAGAAAAAATCGTAAGAGAGATTTTAGAAGTTTATGGATTGTAAGAATTTCTGCGGCTTTAACAGGTATGGGAATAAATTATTCGAGGTTTCTTGAAAGTTTGAAAAAGACTAATATTAAGCTGAATAGAAAAATTTTGTCTAATTTAGCGATTGAAGATATTGAAGCTTTTAAAAAAATTGTTTATGAGATAAAAAAATAGGAATTTCCTGGGAAGTTTAATTATAGAAATTAGAGTTATTTTTTGCGACGTCTTACTAAATTTGGGGATTTGAGTATTGTTTTAACGGATAGTTTGTATAAAGTGCACTAAAAGTTAAAAATGAAAATCCCATCTTTAAAAATAGCGCTAAATGAAAATATTTCTATGTTGGCTTCTTGGGATTTATTTAAAGGAATACTAATTGTGAGATTTGTTTCTCTTGATGATATTAAAAAGCAAAATAGTCATATATATTATAGGAGTGTATACTTTGCTAAGGTTGTGTATGAATATAGGGATTCTAATGAGTCTAAGCAAGTAAAATTTACAATAGAGTCAACTCCTTTGGGTGAAAAGCATGTCACTGTTGAGTTTCTAGATTCTTTAGATTATCCTGTTCTTAGTTTGATGATTGCGATTAAGAAGCGTGTTATTGATCTTGATATAAAAGGTGAGCTTCCTTGAGATTATCTTTTGAAACAGAAGATGAAATGATAGACTTTTCTAAGTCTTTTTTTAATCCTTTGCCCATTGGTAAAATATTAGGTCTTTGTGGTAATATGGGGACTGGAAAAACGACCTTTTTAAAAGGTTTAGCTTTCAGGCTTGGCATTTCTTATTTTACAAGTCCAACTTATAATATTGTCAATGTTTATAAGTTTATAGATTTTAAGTTTTATCATATTGATTTATATCGTTTAAATATTTTGGATGAGTTTGAACTTGTTGGTGGAATGGAGATTCTCTTGGATAAAGTGTCTATAATAGCTATTGAATGGCCAGAGATTATTATTGATGTTTTGCCAAAGGACAGGTTAATACTTTTAAAGTTTGAGATAGAAGATACTAATAGGATTTTAGAATTTTAATGATGAATACTCTTGCGATTGAATATTCATATAGAACTTTGTTGATTTATTTTGAAATTAATGATGAGGTCTTATCTATAGTTAAATATAAAGATGAGATTAATTATTCTATTAGTGTTCCAAAATTATTTAATGATTTTGTGTTAGAAAATAGTATTGATCTTAATCAACTTGATTTACTTATTAATTCTTCTGGGCCTGGTTCTTTTACAGGTTTGAGAATTAGTTTAAGCTTTATTAAGGGGCTTTCTTTAGGACTTTCAGTTCCTTTTGTTAATATACCTACTTTTGATGTTTTTGCAAGGTTAGTTCATACAAGAGCAGATAAATTGGTTTTAAGCTTTACAGCGGGTAGATATTTCCTTGGATGTTATCGAGATTTTAGATTATGTGGTGGAATTTTTTGTTTCTCTGAATCAGAGTTATTTGAATATTTAGATAACCTTGATTCAAAGTTTATTATTGTTGGCAATGGTATTGAATTTGTTTGTGAGAAACTTAAAAATAAATTTGAGATTTTCAGCGATTTAGAACCCTTTGGTGCAGTTTTGACAGAGCTTGGTAAGCTTAAGTACTTAGAAAGAGGCAGGCAAGGCGATGATATTTTATCAGGACCTTTTTATGTAAGACTTAGTGATGCAGAGATTAATTCTCATTTACTAAAATAATCAATTAAGCTTTTAATTTTATTCATATGATTTTTTATATTATTCTTATCTTTTAGGATTGATTTTTTATTTTCTTCTTTAATGATATCATAAATTTCAGATCTGAGTATTTTAATGTTTTCAGGAGCCTTTATAGCTATTTTAACGTTGTCTTTTTTTATTTCTAGTATTGAAATTTCAATATTAGAGTCTATCTTTATGCTTTCATTTACTTTTCTTGATAATATTAGCATGTTTATTCCTTAAAGACTCTATATCTAAGATAATGCTCTTCATGTGTAGATATGGCTTGTTTACCGATTAGTTTTTTTTTATTTAATATGATTGGAGCTTTTAAATTTGCCGTTATTTCTTTGTAATTTGTTACATGCATGTTGATTATGCATAGTATGACTTTTTCATCTTCATTTTCTGCTTGAATGTCTAACCAATCTTTTTGCTCTATATTTGGCAAATATCTTTCTAAAAAATTAAAAGGAGATGTTACTAAAAAATTTATTTCTCCACTTATTGATTGCATGATAGAGAAAGGCTTGTGTTCAGAATTTTTTATTATGAATTCTTTGATCTCTTCAAATCCCAATATTCCTTCAGGAAAATTGAATTTTATACTAATTTCGTTTTTCATTTATTTTAGAAAATCTAATAAAGTTGTTTGCATTATTCTTGCAGATACTCCTAAAGATATCTGATAAGCTAGACTTGTCATGTTAAGATCCGTTATTGCTTTTGTTACATCAAGGTCAGTATACTTAACCATATCATCTTTCATATCTATTATTTCTTTACTGATTCTTGCATAATTTAGATCAAGTCTGTTTTCTTTGGCTCCAAGATCGGCTAATGTTGTAAGAATTTTATTTAAACTTTCATCAATTTCTGCTAAGTTCCTACTTCCAATAAGTTCTTCTCTATTTTCCTCTAGATTGTCTCTCAATTCAATCAAGCTATCAAAAATTGTTCTATTTATAACTTCAGCATTATTTGAAATATTATAAGGAGGGGTTTTATTATCATTATTTTGCGTAAGAATTCCTAGATCTTGTAATACTGTTGAACCTTCTTCTGTTATCCATATTTGATGAGGTGTAGTTGTTTTTATAGCTATTGAGTTTAAAATAGGATCAAGAGTGGCTTCAACAGAAGCAGATGATTCATTGATCTTGGAAATAATGTCTGAAGCTGTATCTCCTGCTGTTAATGCTATTTCAATGTTATCAACATAGATTTTTGTATTTTCTTTGACAATAAATCCATTAACATTTTTTGATGATATTATGTGATGATTTTGCAAAAAGAATACTTCGCTTCCAGGATAGTTGGTTGGGTCGTAAATCTTTTTGTATATTTCAGTTGTTTTTTTTCCTTGGTCCCCATTATAGTCTACTTTTATTATTTGAGTTTCTGCTCTATCTCTAGTTATTCTATTTATTCTGTTTTCTCTAGTCGCTTTGAATGCTTCAGCATTAATTTTGGTTCCTGCAAATATGCTATATCCATCTGCTCCTTTTACATTTGCTATTGCAAAGACATCTTCAAGTATCGCATTTATTTCTTTTGCTATGATTTTTTTATCATTGGCTTCATATGTACCGCTTGCTCCTTGGACGGTTATTTCTTTTGCACGAGTTAAAATACTGGCTAGGGATTGTAAATATCCTTCTACATATCTTAATTTGCTTTTGGTACTATTGATGTTTTTAGCATATGTGTTAAGCTTAAATATTTCACTGTCTAATCTTATTGCATGATTGATACCTGTTGGATCGTCTCTGAGATTTGTAATTTTTTTGCCACCTTGGTATAGACTTTCCACAAGTTTTGTTATTTTTGCTTCCTTATCTGTTGAGGATGCTTTGAAATTATCATATGTTAAAGGATGGCTTACTCTGTTTATCATGTATTATACTCCCATTTTATTTATTATTGTATCTATTAATTCTGCTGAAACAGTAATGAATTTACTTGCAGCAATAAATGATTGTTGAAATTCTATCATGCTTGCTAACTCTTCATCTTTATTTACACCAGATATTGATAGCCTTAAATCAGTTAAACTTTTAAGTATTTGTTCTTGACTATTTTTTGTAATTTCTGCTATTTGTCCTTTTATTGCAATATTAGAGGCTGTATTGGCAAAGTAGTCATTTAATGTTTCATTCTTTCCAATCATAATTTGTGAATTTGCAAAAGAGGCAATACTTAATGCTGCTTTGTTATTTCCAATGGGGATGTTATTTGTTGGGGTTCTAATTCCTGATACAATCTTTGATGGATCCTCTTCAATTTCTTTAAATACTTTAAACCATGCTGCTGGGTTTTTTGAAGGGGATATTGTGTAGCTAGATGTGTTTGTTAGTTTGTTAGTGGTATTAACATCTTGGTAATTATAAGCACCTTGAGCACCTGATGTATTTAAAATGCCTGTGTAAGTTGTTAAAAATAATCCAGAATCTTCAATGTGTTTAATTCTAAATATAGCAATATCTTTTTCTTCTTCTTTGATTGCCTTGATTTCAAATTTTCCTTCTGAATTAATTCTTGCAGTAACTTGTGCTTTGGAGTGATTTATTTTACTTATTATATCTTGAACAGTATCTGTTGTTAGATAGGGTATTTCTATGAAATCGTTTTTGTTGATTTCTTGAAATCTTAGTATTCCTGAAAATCCTAGCTTTTCTTCTGGAAAAATTTCATTTGTACTGTTTATTTTGAATATTTGAACAGAATCAAATTGACCATCTCCATTGCTGTCATATCGCCCAAGCTCGTCAGTTAACTTATATTCTTGATCGAAAAAAATTCTTCCATTTTTTTTGTCCAGACCGTATCCTAACATATGGGTTTCATTTATAAGTTCTGTGATGTTAATTGCCATGTTGTTTAGTTCATTAATTTCGTTTTTAATTTCATTATTTCTTACATTTATAAGAGCTCCTAATTTCCCAGTATTAATATTGGCTGGTTCTCCATTATTCCATAAAACATTCCATTTGGTTCTTGTAGGCCCATTGACTGCTTCCAACACAAGTTCATTTGCAAGTATACCTTGGATAAGGTGTTTTCCGTCTACGTGAATTAAAAATTCATTGGGATCTCGTCTATTTTCTATTGAGATGCCAATTAAATTGCTTAGCTTATCAACTAGTAAGTCTCTTTCATCCATTAAGTCATTTGGTTGATCTTTTATTGCAATTGCTTTTGCGATTTGTCTGTTAAGATCGCTGATATTTCTAAGGTAGTTATTTATTTCCTCAGTCGTAATTTTTATTTCATCGTTTGCCATTATGTATATTCGTTCAAGAGAGTGGAATCTGTTTCTTACTATTTCTGCAAAAGATTTTCCGCGTTCTAAGATAATGTTTCTTTCCGCCAATCCTTGAGGCTGTCTTGATAGATCTTGCCAGCTATCCCAAAAATCGTTTAATCTTTTTCTGATAGATTGTTCTTCCGGTTCATTGTATATATTCTCAAGCAGAGAAATAAATTTGTCTTTTGCTTTCCAGTAGCCGAGATATTGAGATTCTTCAGCTATTCTTATGTCAAGCAAATCGTCTCTTACTCGTTCTATGGATTGTATCATTATTCCTTGACCCAGTTGACCGGTTTTGCTTGCTCTGTTTAATTGGGGAGTGTAAATTGGTATTTCAGTTTTCATTATAACTCTTTGTCTTGAATATCCAGGTTTTGACGTATTAGTTAGATTATGTCCAACTGTATTCATAGCGTCTTTGTGTGCAAGCAAGCTTTTCTTGCCAATTTCTATTCCTGAGAATGTTGAATCCATTTTAAACTCCTTAAGTAGTTAAAATCTTTTGTTTATTAAAACGGATGCTTCATTTAAGTTTCCACTTCTTGGCCCGTAAGGATTTTTATAAGTGATATTGTCTACACTTTCTTGAGCATCTTTAAATATTAGATCTAAAACATCAAGAGATGTTTCTGCATAGCTTAATATTAAGTAATTTAAATTTTTAATGTTCAATATTCCTATTCTCAATCGATGAAAATAATGATATATCTCTTTTTTATAAACGGAACATAGTTTTTCTATAGTCATGTGAGTTGATTCAAATTTTCCATGCTCTGTAAACTTTTGCCAAATTTCTTCTCTCTTTTGTTCTATGTCTTTAAACTTGTTAAGGTAGATGCTTGTTTTATTGATTGCTTCTTTAAGCATTAATTCATTCTTGTCATCAAGACATTTTTTTATATTTAGATGTATACTGTATATATTTTCTACTAAAAGAACTTCTTCTTGTAGAATATTTTTAAGTTCTGTTTCTAATTTGATTTTCATCTTTATGGAATAAATTATAAGTGAAATTTATAATATTTACAAATTTAGGTCATTTGTCTTATAAGCAGATATTTAGTTTATTTTATGCTAAAATAAATCATAAAGTAGTTTATTTGTCGTTAGAAATGGTTTTATGGGTAAATTTATGGGAGTTTAGGATTTTTGATATTATAGAACTTTTTGCTCAATATTCATGCTATGCTATAATTTTTTATAGTTTATGAGTAATATTTTTCAAAGAGAAGACGATATTGTTGCACTTGCTACGCCTTTTCTTAGTAGTGCTTTATGTGTGATTCGTAGTAGTGGGGTTTCTTCTATTAGGAAATTTTCTAAAATGTTCTCAGATCCCAAGCGTCTTATTGAGGCCTCTGGTCATACAATTCACTATGGGTTTATAGTAGATAGGGAAACTGGTGATAAATTAGATGAAGTTGTTGTTTGTCTTTATAGAGCTCCCAAAAGTTTTACAGGTCAAGATTCAATAGAGATTATGGCCCATGGATCTCTTATTGGTATAAGGAGAATTATAGATTGTTTTTTAAAAGTGGGATTTAGGATGGCCGAGCCTGGTGAATTTATGCTTCGTTCTTTTTTGGCTGGAAAGGTTGATCTTACTAAAGCAGAAGCAGTTAATGAGTTAATTTCTGCGAAAACCAATAAGACCCATGCTCTTGCTATTAACAAACTTTCGGGATCTTTGTTTTCTAAAATAAATTTGATCAAAAAAGATATGTTAAATTTTCTCTCAGCACTTAGTGTTCATCTTGATTATGAAACTGATGAAGATGAGGTAGCTATTCCTTTTGAGACTATTTCAAAAAATAGAGATGAACTTAAGATACTAATAAATTCTTATGAGATTTCAAAGAAGATGGATCATGGAATTACATTAGTTTTAGCAGGTTCTGTTAATGTTGGTAAATCTTCTCTTTTTAATTTGATGCTAAAAGAAGATAGAGCTATAGTCTCATCTTATGCTGGTACCACACGAGATTATATTCAAGCAAATTTTGAGCTTAATGGTATTCTATTTAACGTTTTTGATACAGCAGGATTTAGGGAGACTAATGATTTTGTTGAGCAGTTGGGCATAGTTAGGAGTAATTCTTTGATCAAAGAAGCATCTTTAGTTCTTTATATGATTGATTTAAGTTCAAAATTAACGAGTGATGATTTAAAATTTATTGATTCTTATAGAGGACATTCTAAAGTACTTTTTGTTCTAAATAAAATTGATTTGGAACAGGATGAGCGGACAGTTGCATTTTTTAATTCACGTAATATAAATTCATCAAATTTAGTAAAGATTAGTACGAAAACTTTATTTGGTATAGATTCTCTTTATGATAAGATGAAGTCATTAGCATGTTTTGATTATGTTGATATTAATGCTTATGATGTTATCGTATCATCAAGTCGTCAGGTAGAACTTTTAAAGAAAACTTATAATTTAATTATTGAGTTATTAAATAAAATAGAACAGCATATAAACTATGATATGTTAGCATTTGATGTTTATGAGATTCTTGATCTTTTAGGTGAGATAACAGGTGAGGTTACGAATGAGGATGTACTTAATAATATGTTTAAAAATTTTTGTTTAGGGAAATAGATAGATATGGATTTTGATGCTATTGTGATTGGAGGAGGACATGCTGGTATAGAGGCATCTCTTGCCCTATCAAGATTAAATTTTAAGACTCTCTTAATTACTCAAAATTTAGATACAATTGGTAAACTTTCTTGCAATCCGGCTATTGGTGGACTTGCTAAGGGAAATATGGTACGCGAAATTGATGCTCTTGGAGGAGAAATGGGCTGCCTTATTGACTTTAGTATGATTCAATTTAGAATTTTAAATAAAAGTCGAGGACCTGCTGTTCAGGCACCTCGTGCACAGGCGGATAAATTGGTATATCAAGTTAAGGCAAAAGAAATATTAGAAAGACAGGATAATCTTGATCTTTTTCAAGATACTGTTTGTGATTTTTTGCTTAATTCTATGAGAAATAAAATCCAAGGTGTTGTTACAGAGAGGGGTAATAAATTTAAATCTCGTGTTGTAGTGCTTACAACGGGGACTTTTCTTAGAGGTAAAATATTTATTGGTGAGTATAGGGCTTGTATGGGTAGAATTTCTGAGCCTGCTGCTTATGGTCTTGAAAGGGTTTTACTTGATCTTGGTTTTGAGATGGGTAGGCTTAAAACAGGTACACCTGCAAGAGTGCACAGGAAAAGTATAAATTTTGCAAAAACAGAGATTCAATTTGGAGATTCTGATATCATTCCTTTTTCCTTTTCAAATACTAAGATGGATAAAGTCCAACTTTCTTGTTATATCACTTATACCAATAAAAAAACCCATGAGATAATTAGTGATAATATGCATCTCTCTCCCCTTTATTCTGGTGAAATTGTTGGAAATGGTCCAAGATATTGTCCTTCAATTGAGGATAAGATAGTAAAATTCAAAGATAAAGATAGACATCAAATATTTATTGAGCCTGAAGGATTAAGTACTGAAGAAATGTATCTTAATGGCTTGAGTTCATCTTTGCCCGAGGATGTTCAAAAAAGATTAATCAATAGCATTGATGGGCTTGAAAATGCAGTTATTACAAGGCCTGGATATGCTGTTGAGTATGATTATATCAATCCCATTGAACTGTATGCAAGCCTTGAGACTAAAAAGGTTGAGGGACTTTTTATTGCAGGGCAAACTAATGGTTCATCAGGGTATGAGGAAGCTGCGGCCCAAGGGTTGATGGCTGGCATTAATGCAGCACTTAAATTACAGGGGAAAGATCCTATGATACTTCCAAGGGCGAGTTCTTATATTGGAGTGCTTATCGATGACCTTGTTACTAAAGGGACTAAGGAACCTTACAGAATGTTTACTTCAAGGGCTGAACATAGGCTTAATTTACGACATGATACTAGTGATAAGAGGTTGATTAAGTGGGGATATGAAGTTGGACTGGTTAGTGAGGAAAAATATTCTAGATATTTTTTCAAGGAGAAAAAAATAGAAGAAATTAAGGAACTTTTGCGTCAGAGGCGTCTTAAGGAAAAGGAAGCTAATACCTTACAATTAAAGAAACATGTTAATAAGGATTTTTATCATATTGTAAAGGATCCCTATGTTAATTTGATTGATCTTGTTAATATAGATTCTAAGTTAAGTGCTTCCACAGTGATTCTTGAACAGGTTGAATTGGATATTAAGTATGAAGGTTACATTAATAGGCAAAGAGATTTGATTAATAAAATGAATAATCTTGAGCTCATTAAATTGCCTCTTGATTTCAATTATGAAATTGATGGTCTGTCTAGAGAAGCAAGGGAAAAATTTGCTAAAATTCAGCCAACCAATCTTGCTCAGGCAAGTAGAATCTCTGGCATTAGAAATACGGATATTCAAGTTTTGCTTATATATTTTTCAAGTCCTAAAAGTAAGCTAGTACCTAATTTAATGATGTTATGATGAATTATTTTAACTTTCTTAAAAAGTTTTTAGGTGGTGGGACCTTTTACTTACATAAAGCATTTGTAAGTTGATATAAAGAGAAAATAAAAATGGATTTATTACAGTCAGAGTTTATTAGAAATATAAGAAAATATGCAAATATTTTAAAGTATGGAGATTTGATTATGGCTTGTATTAGATGATATTGAAATCTTTTTTGACAAATTAGAAATCATATCATAGGTAATGAATAGCGCTAAGGAGAGGAATTTTATTATTTATTAGGTAGTGATTTTATTTTTGTGTTTTATTGTTTATATTTTATTTTTAATAAAAAAAATTTTAGTACTGTGGGAGTGGTATGAAAAGTGGTTTTCAAATAGATTCTGAAGTAGAGAATGCATTAAGTTTAATCAATAAGTTTAGAAGAGAAGTTTCGAGTAGGATTCTTGGTCAAAGAGAAATGATTGATGCTATTTTGATGGGAATTTTAACTGAAGGGCATGTCTTGCTTGAAGGTGTACCGGGACTTGCAAAAACATTGACGATTCAGACAGTTTCAGATGTTCTTGATCTTGGGTTTAAAAGAGTGCAATTTACTCCAGACCTTTTGCCTTCTGATCTTACGGGTAACATGGTATATAAGAGTACGACAGGAACTTTCAAAGTTAGAAAGGGACCTGTATTTTCAAATATTATTTTGGCAGATGAAATTAATAGAGCTCCTGCAAAGGTTCAGTCAGCACTTCTTGAGGCAATGGGTGAACGTCAAGTAACCCTTGGTGATGAGACTCATAAGCTACCAGAGCCATTTTTTGTTCTTGCAACACAAAATCCAATTGAACAAGAGGGGACTTATAATTTGCCAGAAGCTCAACTTGATAGATTTTTATTAAAGGTGAATGTGAAATACCCTTCTATTCAAGATGAAATCAAGCTTCTTAAGATATTTTCAGTTGATGGTGGGCTTGAGAATATTAAAGTTGCAAAGGTAATGAATACTTATTCTTTAACAGATCTTAAGCGTGTAGTAGGGAAGGTTAAAGTGGATGATAAAATAATGCTTTACATTGTTACTTTAATAGCGGCTTCTCGTGAAAGTGACAAAAAAACTTATCCATTTACTAAATATATTGAGTTTGGGGCGTCTCCTCGGGCATCACTTAGTTTGCTTAAATGTGCTCGTGTTAATGCTCTTTATGAGGGTCGGTTGTTTGTTCTTCCTGAAGATGTTAAGGCTGTAGCTTACAATGTGTTGAGGCATAGAATTATTCCATCTTATGAGGCAGAGGTTGAGGAAATGAATACTGACGATATTATTAAGATACTTCTCTCAGCTGTGGCACTTCCTTAGAGGTTGCATTTAATATGCGATATAGTAATGAATCAAATGCTACTAGCACTAAAACTAAAATTAAAGCTTTAAAATTTTTCTCAAGAAAAATGCTCTTAGATCTTAATTTTGGGGGATATCGTTCTATTTTTAAGGGTCTTGGTCTTGAATTTTATGAGTTTAGACCATATGAGGAGACAGATGATGCTAGATTGATTGATTGGAACGTTAGCTCAAAGACAGATAGTATATTTTCAAAGGTTTTTAGAGAAGATAAGGGGATGAATCTTCATCTGCTTGTTGATAATTCTCTTTCAATGACTCTGGGAAGCTTGACTAATAAAAAAGAAATTCAGGATTTATTAGTTTCTATTTTTGCTCATATGGCATTTTTTAATAATGATAAGATAGGGATAACTTTTTTTTCAAGTGAAACAGATAAGTTTATTTCATCTAGGAAAGGACATTCACATTTAGGATTAATTTTAAATGAGACAATAAATAGAAAGCTTAAAAGAGGAAGTAATTTAACTTATGTCTTTAAAAATACAGCTGAATATTATAAAAAAAGGTCCTTGATTGTCATTATTTCAGATTTTAAAGCCAGTGATTATTTTAAATCTTTGACTGTTCTTAGTAAACGTCATAATATTATTGCAATAAGGCTTACAGATTTTCTTGATGAGAATCTTCCTCAATATGGGTTTTTAACTTATGAAGATATTGAAACCCGTGAGAATTTTTTAATTTCAGGATTTAGTAAAGCTATATTAAATAGTTATAAAAATTATTGGACACTAGATAAAATAAAATGGAGGAAAGAATGCATAAAAAGAGGTATTAATTTTATAGAAATTAGTACAAAAGATGATGTTTTTAGAAAATTGAAAGCTCTTTTAAAAAAGGAGAATAGTATTTGAGAAATACAATTTTTCTTTTTGCATTTTTTTTGTCTTTTGATTTATTTTCTTATGAGCTAAGAAATGAAATATTTATACCAACTCGTTATTATGTGGGAGATACTGTTGAGCTTAAATTTTCGTTAATTCTTAGTGAAGATGAAATATTTATTCCTATTGAGTTTGAGAAAATCAAAAATGAGTTTGTTGAGATTAAGTCACTTGTTTACAGACCTGAGAGTGGGGAATTAATAATATGTTTTGTTTCATTTTATGTTGGAAGTAATACTCTTCCACGTATTTATGCTGGAAATGTTGTCAATGGTAACAAATTTTTTAAAATAATTCTTAATAATATAAAAATAAATACTAGTAAGTTAGTTTCTGATAATGATTCTCTTAAAATTCAGGATATAGAAGGAGTGCTTTTCCTTCCAGGCACTAATACTTATCTTATTATTTTTCTTTTAGCTCTTGTATTAGTGCCTTATTTATTTATTAATTTTTTAAAGTTTGTAAAGCAGTTATTAGTGTTTTTAGTAATGAGGCATAGGTTGAGAAAACCTTATAAAGTTTTTCAGAAGCAGTTAGTTGTTTTATCTAATTATGTTAAAAATAATGAAGAACAAGCTGTTGTTTATAATTTATTAAATTCTTCTTTAAGGGTTTATTTATCTAAAAAAACAGGTTTTAATTTTAATGCAATTACTACTACAGAAATTTCTGAAATTTTGCAAAGTATTAATGTTCCTTATGAAATTTGTTCAATTTTTGTTAATGTTTTTAGGCTTTCTGATTTTAGCAAATTTAGTGGAATTAATTTGTCTGGTGGGAATCTATCGCTTATTTTAGAAGATCTAAAGAAAGCGGCTTTTAGTTTTGATGAATTTATTAGAGGTGATAATGTTAACATTTAATGAGCCTTTTTATTTATTTTTACTTTTGATTCTTCCATTAATAATTTATTTTAGTCATTTTTTTAATCGTAGGGGAGGGAAAGTTAAATTTCCAGTATCTATTTATGGAAATTTTGGTTCTATAAAATTGAGGGATTATAGTTTGAATTTTTTGTATTTTATAACCTATACTTTCTTTTATTTATCAATAATAGTTATGATCTTAACCTTAGCAGGTCCTTCTATTTCGAAAAAAAAATTAACCTATCTTAGCAGTGGAGCTGATATTGTTATTGTGTTAGATATATCTCCTAGCATGGGAGCTATTGAATTTTCATCTAAAAATAGACTTGAATTTGCTAAGGAATTGATTAAATATTTTGCTTATCAAAGAGAGAATGATAATATTGGTTTAGTAGCTTTTGCAAAAGAAGCTTCGTTAATAGTTCCACTGACAGTTGATAGAGATTTTTTTTCTAAGAAGCTGGATAATATTTATATTATGGATCTTGGAAATGGTTCTGCTTTGGGGCTTGGAATTTCCATTGCTCTTTCTCATTTGAAACATTCTGAAGCACCTAAAAAGTCAGTGATTGTTTTGACGGATGGTGTAGTTAATTCAGATGAAGTTTATAAGGATCAGGTAATAAATCTTGCTCAAGGATTAAATGTTAAAATTTATTCTATTGGAATTGGTAGCAGTGAACAGCTTAGTGTTAAATTTAAATTGCGATCTGGTAGGTTTTATCAAGGGACTTTAAAAGAGGTTTATGATTCTAGTATGCTTTTTGAGATTTCAAGTAAGACAGGGGGGCTTTTTTATTCTGTGGGTGATGATTTTTCATTTAAACTTGCAATTCAGGATTTTTCGAAGAAAGAAAATATAGAGAGAAAGGTTAGAATTACTGTTGATAATGATGATGTTCATAATGAATTTCTATTAGCCATATTTTGTTTGTTGATCCTTTATTTTATTTTTTCTAAGGTCTTTTTGAAAGAGGTATTATGAGTGTAGGCAATTATTATGCTTTTTACTTGTTTATTGTTTTATTTTTAGTTCTTATTGTGTACACTCATAACTTTAGAAAAGTTATTCCATTTTTTAAGACTTTAAGTTTCATGTATGTTAATAATGCTTATATTAAAAATTATTATATAAAAAAAATTTTTATGATATTTTTTTTTACATTAAGTCTGGGTTCTTTGATTATTGCTATCTTAGATATTTCTTGGGGACAAAAAGCCACTGAAGATAAGAGATCAAATATAAGGATATCTTTTGTATTTGATATTTCTCGTAGTATGTTAACCTTTGATGAGGGAAAATCGGTTAACAGACTTGAGAGCGCTAAAAATTTTGTTAGTTTAATTTTAAATAATTTTGAGAATCCTGAGTATTCGCTTACTATTTTTAAAGGGAAATCCTTGCTAGTATTGCCGTTTTCTAAGGGTAAAGCTAGTTTGAATAAGGTATTAAATTATATTGAGCCTGATCTAATAAGTTCTCCTGGTAGCTTTTTAGGTGAAGGAGTGTTTAGTGCCTTGCAGGGCATAAAAGATGATTCTTATTATAATTTTTTAATAATTTTAACGGATGGAGATGATTGGGGTGATAATAATTATTATAGATTTTCTAAGTTGGTTGATTTGCGTAATATTACTAGCTTTGTAGTTGGGATTGGTAGTGATACACCATCTCCTTTGGTTTATGATAATTTGATTGTTAAAGATAAAAACGGCAATGCAGTGAAAGCAATGCTTGATGAGGATAATTTGAATCTTCTTGCAGCTTCTCTTAAGGGTTCTTATTATAATTTATATTTGAAAGGTACAAGTTATGTTATTGATGATATAAGGAATGATATAATGAAAAAAGTTTCAAGTGATATTTTACTTGTTGGTATTTTGAGATACAAGATTTTTTTGGTGATCTCTTTTTTATTTATCTTATTGTATGTATTTGTTAAGGTCATTAGATGGGACGAGACTTTTTAGTTGTTTTGTTAAGTGGTGTTATTTTTGTGCCTTTTTTGTCTTGTTCTAGTATTAAAGCTATGTCTTTTATGGCTATTGGCAATTATAAATATATTAGAGGCGACTATCAAGGTGCAATTTCCATTTATTATAGTCTTGCGGATGATAAACAAAGTTTTGCTTGGAGTTATTATAATCTTGGGATTGTATATTATTCTTTAGGAGAGTATGAAAGTTCTCTTCGTATGTTTTCATATGCGAAAAGAGATAGTGATTTTTTTTTGAATTTTAATATAAATTACAATGAAGGAGTCATATACTATAATCAAGGGCTTTATCGAAAAGCTGAGATAGCATTTAAGGAAGCTTTAAGAATTAATCCTTCAAGTTATAATGCTAAATATAATCTTGAACTTGCAATAATTAAGAAAAGGACCATTCCAGATAATTTAGAGAATTTAAATATTAAAAGAAATCAGGGTTTTATTGAGAACAATGAAAATTTTTTAAGATATGTTGAGAATCTTGAGAGGGTTTTATGGGTAATGAGGGCAAAAGAACAAGCTTTATCTTTAAAAGAAGATTGGTAATATTTTTAGTTTTATTTTTTATAAATTTCAAAATTTTCTCTTTGTCTGGTAACGATTATTTATTATCAACTAAAGTGCTTAAAGGGTCTAAGGTTATTCATGTTATTAGATTAGATCTGTCTCAAGATATTGATGAAGATTTATTCAAATTTGAGATAAATAAAGATATAAATGATAATGCTAAGGTTGCTTTGATATCTAAGGCACTAGATGGAAATAATTTTGTTACAGAAATAAAGGTTGAATATTATTTTGATAAACTGGGATTTGTTAAGATTCCTTCATTAAAAATAATTTATCTTGATGAAGTTTATTTAAGTTCAGAATTTGAGGTGGTTGTTTTAAAAGAAGATGAGATGCAGTCTTTTGGTTTACCAGTTAGATTATATTGGGATTTTGATAAAGAAGGAATTTATGAGTATCAGAGCGTTGGACTTGTTTTGCGTTCTAGTTGGCTTGTAAATAGCGATTTGAAATTTCCGAACAGTTCTTTTAATGCTGTTAAAGATGCAATGATTGATCGAACTCCTATGTTTGAAAACATTAAGTATAGGACTTTTAATAGTAAAGAAATCTTGGATTTACCCCTGTATAATTTCATCTTGACTCCCCTTAGAGGTTCAAAAGGTGTTATTATTCCTAGTATTTCTTTTAACATAGGTGAAAATATTTTTCGTATGAGTCCCGAGCTTTCTTTAAAAATTAAACCAATACCCGATGAGGTGAAGTCTTTAGCTGTTGGAACTTTTAAAATTGACTATGAATTTCCTAGTTCAACTTTAGTTAATCAAGATACTTTTAATATTGTGGTGAAAATTACGGGGCAAGGTAATCTGCCGCATATTAGGTTTCCAGAAGTTGAAACTTATAATTCTAAAATTATTTATAAGAAAAAAAATTATAATTTTGAGCCTTCAAAAGATGGATATAAGGGCAGTATCTCTAAAATATATACTGTTAAGCCAGATAATAGGGGCAATTTATTCTTAAATATTCATGATTTTACTTATTTAGATCCTGATGATGGAAAAATTTATAAACTTAGTGGGAAGCGACTTAAATATGAGTATTATGGAGAATTTCAAAAGAGCACTGATTCTGGTAAAGATTTATTTTCAGATTTTAGTTTGCTTTCATATCATGATATTTTAAATCATAAGAATAAAACTTTTTTATTTTTTGTACCTATTTATTATTTGATTTTAATACCAGGAATTTTATGCTCTTTAGCTATTTGCATTAAGTATAAGAAGTTTTTTATTGCATCTGGTTTTGGATTAGTTATTTTAATATTAACCTTTGCTGTTAGTCTTAATGCTATAAACGATGGTTCTTTGTCAGAAAATAACATAAATGATTTAATAGAGGATTATAATTTAAAAAATTATGATATTGCTCTGAATAAAATTGATAGTATTCTTAGAAAGAATCCAAGTTACTCAGGATTGTGGCTAAATAGAGCTATCATTTTGAGTAAGATGGATAGATATTTTGATGCAATTTATTCGGCTTATAAAGCATTTTTTACTTCGCCAAGTAATGATACCTTTTACAAAGTAATTGATTTTATTGAAGCTAAGAATGGAATTAATGAGAATATTCAGAATAATAGTTTTGTTTTTTCCAATATTTTCTTTATTATTACTTTAATTTTGATAAATATTTTGGTAGTGATTATTTCTTATAAATTTTATGCAAAGAACTTAAAGAAAATCATTTTATTTTTGCTTATATCTGCGATGTGTTTTACTTCATTTCAAACATATTACTTTTATGTTGCGCAACAATCTGAAATTGGAATTATTAGAGGTGATCTAGTTTCTCTTTATAAAGTTCCTGACAATTTTTCAAGAAGCTGGAGGTTTTTGAAAGGAAATATAAGTGTTTATGTACTTAATAAAAAAGATGACTTTGTTCTTATTCAAACAAGTCATGGACTTCAGGGATGGGTTCATAAAAACTTTATTGCATCCGTTAAAGATAATTTAATATAAAGTAGAGTGATGCTTTCGTTAATTTGAGTTACATTTATATGGGCTAGATTATTTTTCTCTATAGACTATTCTTCCCTTTGTAAGATCATAAGGGGATAGCTCAACCTTTACCTTATCTCCAGGAACTATTTTTATGAAGTGTTTTCTCATTTTTCCAGATAGGTGGGCGAGAACTAAGTGTCCATTTTTAAGTTCTACCCTAAACATTGTATTTGGTAGAGATTCTTTTACAATACCTTCAGCTTCAATAGCTTCTTCTTTAGTGTTCAAAATGCCTCCTTGTTATTTTTATAACAGAATAAATTGTACACAATTAGGAATATCATTGCAATTATTTTTTGTTAAAAATTAATGTACTAGTTTACATTGTATAGGATTGTTTATATAATTACACGGAGTTTTTTAAAGATTGTAATTTATTATAGGGAGGTAATATCATGCAGAAAAGTAGTTTTGAGCATGAATTTATTGAAAAGATGAGGAATTTTCTTTTAGAATCAAAAAAAGAAATATTAAATTCTATAAGATCTGTTGAGAATAGCAAAAGAGAAATCATTAATAATGATATGCATCTAAAGGATATAATTGATATTGCATTTGACAATATGGATGGTAATAATCTTGAAGCTTTAAGTTCTGTAGAAAAGAAGAAGCTAAGTTTAATAAATCAGGCACTTTATCGAATTTCTCAAAATACTTATGGTAATTGTTTGGCTTGTGATAAGGGTATTGCAAGAGAGCGACTTGAGGCTATTCCTTATGCGTTTTTATGTATAGATTGTCAAACCAAAAAAGAAAAAAAGAGCAGAAGGTCGATTTAATATTTAATTGTTTAGAATTGTAATTTCTACTCTTTGGTTTTGTGATGCTAAAGGAGATGAGCTTGAATATTTAGGTTTTTTAGCACCCCATCCTTTGAAAAATATTTGGTTTTTGTTCTTTGATTTCACTTTTAATAAATAGTTTCCAATTGAATGAGCTCTTTTCTCAGATAGTTCTTGCATTTCTTGTTCTGTTCCAAATTCTGTAGTATGTCCTTCTATTAGAATATTATTGTCTTTAAATTTTTCTAATAAATTGGCTATGTGCTTTAGTTTGTTGTGTTCTTTTTTGATAATCTGAAAAGAATTAGAATAAAATTCGACATCTAAGCTCAATTTGATGCCATTTTCGTTTTTTTCTACGTTAATAGAGTCTATCTGTTTTTCATTGATATATTTTTTTACTTCATTCTCTATTGAGTTGTCATTTGGCAATTCAATAGAGATTATTTCTCCAGATGAGTTGCCAATCATTTTAATGTTATTGTTGTCTTTTTCTATTTCAAATTCGTATATATCTTCATATTTATATATATTCCCTAACCTTGAGTCAAAGTAAATTATTTGATTAACTTTTTAAGAAAATTGTGTGTTTTTTATATTATATTTAGATTTGTAATTTGAGTTAATTATGTCATAATGTTTGTCACCTATTTTTTCTTTACCTTTATATATATAATTTACATCAAACTTTATGACATAATCTTTTATTTCTTTTGAAAGTTCAGATGCTTGAACATATTCTTCTGCTGGATATATCCAAGTTTCATTTATTGCTATAGGTGTTTTTGGAAATCTGGGAATGCCTCTAACAGAAGGTCTTTTTTGATTACTATTAATTTTGTATTCTCCTTGTTTGTTTATACTAAAATTTCCTTCAAATTCTTCTTTAAGTAAGTAAACATCACTTTCATCATCTCTTTTTAACACTCTGAAGTAAGATTTAATATCGGCAAAGTTGTCTTTTATGTCTTTTACTTCGCTTGATATTTGGATATTAGTCTTGTTTTTTGAATTAAATATTCCATTTAGATAAATTTTTTGATTATCTGTAGTTTCTATTCTGAATTTAGTTCCTTTCGTGTATTTAAATTCCAATATTTCAGCTGGATATGTTAAAGTGTTTGCTGAAAATAGTAATATAGCAATTTTAATATTCATTTAACTGATTATATCATTATTAATACAATGTTTTTTAGAAAAATTTCATTAAATCTTTTGAATAATGTCTTGTGATTTCATATTTTAGTTATAATGATTGTATATAAGTTATTGTTTTAAGATATTAATTAAATAGTTAATTATTTTGAGGTATAAAAAATGAATAGAAAAAGTGGAATTTTGCTAAATATTGGTTCTTTGCCATCTAAATATGGTATTGGTGATTTAGGAGAGGGGGCATATAAATTTATAGATTTTCTTTCAGCTGCTTCTCAAAGTTATTGGCAAATATTGCCTTATTCACCTCCTGGTTTTGTAGGATCTCTTTGTTCAAGTTGTTCTGCATTTGCTGGTAATATCAATTTTATTGATTTAAATAGTATTAGTAGATTTATTGACATAGATTTAAGTACACTTGAATGTTTGGATGATAGATATATTAATTATGATAATTTAAGAGCTAAAGAGGTTGTTTTAAGAAATGCTGCTTTAAATTTTTTATGTAGAGCAACAACTGATGAGATGAATGCATTTGAGAAGTTTAAAAAATCTGCTGCTTATTGGCTTTTAGATTTTGCAAGTTTTGTTGTTTTTAAAGAGTACTATTCTAAATTTAAATTCCCACAGTCTTTTAATATTTTATTTAGTAGAGAAATTTTAAAAAGAGATACTAGGGCTTTATCTAGGCTTAGAGAAACTCTTGAGGTTGAAATAAATCTTCAACAAGTTTTACAATATTTCTTTTTTTCACAATTTAATGCTTTAAAAAGATATGCTAATAATGCTGGAATTAAAATAATAGGTGATATTCCCATTTTTGTTTCTTATGATTCTGCTGATGTTTGGGCACACCAGAAATATTTTAAGTTAAAGTTTGATGCAAGTAAAGATAAGGTAACGGGTATGCCTCCTGATTGCTTTTTTAAGAAAGAATATCTTTGGGGAAATGCAGCTTATAATTGGAAAGCTTTAAGAAAGGATAACTATGAATGGTGGATTAATCGTATTGGTTTTCTGAATAAATATGTTGATATTGTTAGAATAGATTATTTTAAAGGATTTGTATCGACTTGGGAGGTTTCTGCGGAAGAATCTTCAGTGTTTGATGGACGATGGGTGAAATGTCCTGGTAGAGATTTTTTTAAACATGTTTTAAGTCAGTTCAATCATTTGGAAGTTTGGGTAGAGGATTCTGGAGAAGAGTTTGGGGACACATTTAGGTTAAGAGATTATTTTAATTTTCCTGGAACTAAAATTATGCAATTTGCCTTTAATTCTGATTCTCAAAATCTATATCTTCCTCATAATTATATAAAAAATTGTGTTGTTTATACAGGTAATCGTGATACTTATACCACACGTGGATTTATTGGTGCTGTTGATAATGCTCATAAGCAATATATTTTTGATTATTTCAATACTAGTGAAGATACTGTTGTTTGGGATATGATAAGAGGTGCAATGGCTAGTGTTGCAGATAGTGTAATCATTCCGATTCAAGATTATCTTGATCTGAATGTTGATTTTAGGATGAATATGCCTGATGCAATTCTTAACAATTTTAGGATATTTAATAGTGACTTGAATTCTGATTTGGGCAAAAAGATAAGTGATATTACAAAACTTTATGGAAGAATTTAATAGTAACTTTAACAATCTGTTAAAATAATATTTATTTTAAAAAAGGTTGGAATTTATTTGTATGAAACTTAATACATGTATAATGTTTTTATATGTAATTTTTTTGTTATTTGCTTATTTTTTTTTATGTTTTCGTTTGCATTCATTAGACGAAGATAAATATTTTAAGAGTAATGATTTATTTTTTGTTCATAAAGGTGCTTTATATAAGAAGCATGATAATACAATATTTAAGGTTGAACCTGAGGGGCTGGAGACCAGATGGATATATCCATTTGCAAGGCCTGTAACTAAGAGAATAACTTCCGTTTATGAAGATTTTTATTCTTCGAATTCCCTTTTAACAACTAGTGATTCTGTTTATATTTCTTATAATTATTTTAAAAGTTTTATAAAATTGGTTGGCAATGAGAAATTTAATAAAAATGCTTATATTACATCAAGTGCATTATCCCGAGGAGAGTATAAGTATATTGCTATTGGTACTTCTAATAGTGGAATTTATTTAAGCGTTAATGAGAATTTAGATTTTAAAAATCTAAATTCTTTAATGGCTAAAACTTATTTGGGTGCTGGTTATTATGATGTGATTAGTGCGATAGAGTTTTCAAAAAAGAATGCAAATGAGTTGTATTGTTCTTATGGAATTTATGGAGATATTGTTTTAATTAATACAGTTTTAGGGGTTGTTAAAAAATTAGATTTTCCCTTTAAAAAGCAGATAGTTCGCATTATTGACTTGTCAGATGAAAGAATCGAAAAACTTTTGTTTAGAACTTATGATAATCATTTTTATTCCTATGTTGATGGTAAATGGACTTTTTACGATCAATTTTCTGTTTATGAAGAAAATTTTCTTAAAAAGTTAGCAAGAATGAAACTTGCTTCTAATAAAGGTTCTATTTATTTAACAGCTTATACTCTTAGCAATAGAAGAGCTGTTGATGAGAGATTTAAGTTTATAAAGAGCTTGGGTATGAATGCTGTTATCATTGATTTTAAAGATGATAGTGGTATTTTAACCTATCCAAGTAAATTAGATTTTCCAAACAAGATAAAGGCTGTTAAAAATTTGATAGATGTTCCTTATATCTTAAAGAAAGCAAATGAACTTGGAATATATGTTATTGCCCGGATTGTTGTATTTAAGGATGCAAAGCTGTATGCTTATAATAATTGTGAGTATGCTCTTTGGAATAAAAAGACCAATCGACCTTGGGCAAACATTATAAGAGTTGACAATGGTCCTTCTTTTAAATTTGTTCAAAAAGAACATTGGGTAGATCTTTTCAATCAAGAAACATGGGATTATAATTTACGTATTGCAAAGGAAATTCAATCTCTTGGAGTTGATGAGATTCAGTTTGATTACATTAGATTTCCAACAGATGGTCCTGTATCTCTTATAACTTCAAGATTTAATAAATATAAGATGCAAGCAATTGATGCGCTTGAATCTTTTTTAATTATGGCTAGAAAAAATATTTCTATTCCTATTTCTGTTGATATTTATGGAAATAATGGATGGTTTGTGACAAATAGTATTGGTCAAAATATTTCTATGATTTCCGATTATGTTGATGTTATTTCTCCCATGTTTTATCCTTCTCATTATACTAATGATTTTTTAAAGAATGAGATGTATTATACTACTAGAGCTTATAAAATTTACAAAGAGGGGAGTAATAGAGCCTCTATATTCTCTTCTGGTAGGGTTATAATTAGACCTTATGTTCAAGCTTTTTTACTTGGTCAGGAACGTCAAGTAAGTAAAGAGGTTTATTTAGAATATTTTTATCATCAATTGAGAGGGGTTAAGGAGTCATTGGGTAATGGCTTTAGTCTGTGGAATGCATCTAATATTTACTATATGGTTAAGACTGATCTAAGCGAGTTTTTGGGTTTTTCTTAAATATTATTTTAGTAGGAGGTTTTTTTGGAATTTATTTATTTTTTTTATGTAGTACTTGGTATATGTCTGTTGTATCTTGGTGGAAATTGTCTTTTAAAGGGTGCTGTTAATATTGCTACTTATTTTCAAGTGCCACATCTTCTAATTGGTGTTGTAGTAGTGTCATTATCAACAAGTGCCCCAGAGCTTTTTACAAGCTTAATAGCATCGTTTAAGGGTAAAAATGAAATTATTGTTTCTAATATCATTGGTAGTAATATTATTAATATGTTGCTTGCACTTCCTTTAACAGGGCTTTTTTTGAGGATTGAAACTGATTTTAAGAGACTCAAATTTTCTTTTATAATTTTATTTTTGTTGATGTTTTTTCTTTTATTTTTTTCTTTTGATTTTCATTCTTTGTCTTTTTTTAAGGTACCTTATGATAGAATCAGTGCATTGATAATTTTAGTTTTATTTTTACTGTATCTGTTTTTATTTTATAGAGAAGAAAAAAAATATCATTCTATTACAAAAAATTTAGAAAATTTTAATTGTGATTATAGTTTTAAGTTTCTATTTTTAAATACTTTTATATTATTGTTAAGTATATATTTCTTGTATTTAGGTTCAAAGCTTTTAATAGATAGTTCAATATATATTGCACACAATATTTTTAATATTAGTGAAAGAGTGATTGGAATTATTTTTGTAGCTTTTGGAACCAGTATACCAGAAATTGTTGTTTCTATTTTTGCAGTGATTAAAAAGGAGTCAGATATTGCTCTTGGAAATATTATTGGAAGTAATATATTTAATATGGGTTTTATTTTATCTAGTAGTATTTTTATCAATCCTGTGCTTATGAGCGCTATTTATTTTGTTGACTTTAGTATAATGTTTTTTGTATCTTTAGTTTTATTATTAATAGTGAGATTGAAAGGATCTTTTAGCAGAGGACCTTCTATTCTTTTTTTATTTTTGTATATTTTGTATAATTCATTTCTATTTGGTGTTTTTTAATTTTATTAAATTTGTCAATATGTTATTATTATGTCATGTTATTTTTGTTTTTATATGAGGAGATTAAAAGTATAAAATGAAAAAGTTGCCTGAAATTTTCTATCTAAATGATAAGGAAGTTGATATTTTAATTTCTCAGATAGGAATTTCCTCAGATACTCAGAAAATGATTTTAGGAATTATTTTAGAGTGTAAACAGAATGTTATAAGTTATGCTAATTTTATTGAGGATTATTCTGTCAAAATTCGTTCTCTTAAAGGAGAGCTGGATTTTTTATTTCGCAAACTTTATGAAGTTAAGAGAGGAATTATTATTAATCAGGTGACTCCAACTGGAGAATTGGTACCTTATGAAATAGTAATAACGGATGAAAATAGTTATAATTTTTATTATTATGCTATCGAGGATTTGTTTTTAAAGCATTATGTGGGTATAGAACTTTTTAGTACTTTGCTTACGATTAAGAATATAGATAGAGATTTGTTAGCTTTTGAAAAATCGTTTATCAATCTTTCAGATTCAGATATTAATCTTAAATATTTTCAAGATAATGTTTCATTTAAAAAGATATTTGTGCTGAATTCTTTGATAATTCCGTCGGGAAAGGCCTTATATTTTATTGAATTTATTAAGAAAATTTTATTTAAAATTGCTTCTAACAAAATAGTTAAAGATGTTTTGATGAGAGCTAGAAATTTAAAGCTTAATGAATATGATAGGATTTTAGATGACAGTGTTAATAATATTGGAGTTATTTATAATCTTCTTTTAGGAATTTTAGAGAATAAGGATGAGATCTTAAATAAGAAGGGTATTAATATCTCTAGAAATTATTTTACGTTTTTAGAAATATTAGATACTTATATTGTCAATGAAAAGAACTTAGAAGAACTTAGAAATTTAGAAAACATTAAGATTGATGAAACTTTGAAATCAATTGAAAAAACAATGGAGTTTAAGCCAGACTTTATTAATATAGAAGAATTCAAAAACATTCTCCAAGAACATTCTGAAGAATTATCTGATCCTGAACATTTTTTAAAAGTGGCTAATGAATACTTTTTTGAATCCAGTGTTAAGGGTTCTTTGCCCAGAGTATTTAATATTAAACGTGACATGTATTTATATAAACCATGTGCTTATTCTATGTTTTTAAAAGAATTCAGTCAAATTTTGATTGATATTAGGGATAAGTTGAGGGATGAATTTTTCAAGATGTTTAATAATGATAAGAGTTCTTCCGCTGTGCTTACGGAAGAAGGTCTTGAAAAAACTTTGATTGGCTTCATTGTTAATTATGATATAAATGATTATTGCTTAAAAAATAAGATTGCATTTCTTGATTTTATTGTTTCTCATTATAGACGAGTTTCTAAAACTCAGAATATTCAGACTCATCTTAAGGATATAATAAAAACCGAGGCCGCAAAGTATTTTAAGAATAGTAATACATTTTTACCTCTTTATAAGATTTATAAACTTGACTTGTTTAGCCTTTTAGATTCTGCTTATAGGGATTTATCCTTATTAAAGAGGATTGTATTATTTTTAACAGGCAAACATCAGAGTTATAAAGAGGCTTTATCTAGGTTGAATTCTAGGGTTGTGCTTAAAAATAATCACATGGAACTTTTTGATCCAAATGAGAGAGTGAAAAGGCAGCTAGAAAAAAGGCGAAAACAGAGAGCAGAGATGAGAGAAAAAATTAGGAACTCCTATCTTAAAAAAGATAAGGAAGGCCCTAAGACTCATCAGGCTATAATGAGAACCTATACTAAAAGCGAACAAGATAAAGCTTGGTCAAAATTTGAAGATAAATTGAATAAGAAATAGATTTTAAAATAAATCTTTAGGCTTTCTTGCTATATTTTTTGAGATCTGACACTCAGCATAGTGCCTTATTTTACCATTTTCAAATTTAGACTTCATTATAATTTTTCCACCCCATCTACTTAATAATTCTTTAGATCCACTTCTCTGGGCGTTTTTAGAAATTTTTGCCATCTTAAACTCCTTATTGTATTAATTTATTGTATAATAAATCTATCAAAATGAGGTTGATTGATCAAGGAATAGCTATGTTTCTGATGATGTTTTTTATGGCTTATGTTCTTTTTTCAGAAGAAATTTACTATAGATTTGCTGATTATGATATTAATCATAGGATAATAGGGAAATATGAGATCAGCAAAGAAGAAGCTGAAGAAGAGTGTGGATATAAATTCGTTTATGATGATGACAAGCTTATATTTATTGATTATATTGGAAAACTTAGTGTTTTAAGACCTTCTTTTTTTTGTGCAAGTCAAGTAAAAATAGAACATTCTGAGCATATAGAAAGGAGAATATTTTTAAATGGGGGTTTTGCTGCTAAGAATTTAAAAGATGTTTACATTGAACAAATAGAATATTTTCCCAATAGGAGACCAAAAAATATTTTTAATTATAATAAATCTAATGAAATTATGAGGGATAAGTATGGAGTTGCTTATTATCATTTTTTTTACGATGATGATAATAGTTTTAATGTTTATAGATTTAGTGAGGTTGGTTTTCAAATTAAAGATTTAAATGATGTTTATTATACTAAAATTAATTACGATGATTCTAGTCTGACAAAAACAGTTTTATATTATGATGATAATAATTACAACATAAAAGCTAAAAATGGGATATATGGCTTTAGATTAACTTATGATAGTAAATATAATATTGTAAAGGAAGAATATTTGGATCATGTATCTTATTTGTATTCAAATCCTTTTTCTGTTGCAATAAGGACATATCGTTATGATTCTGATGGTAAGGTTATTGAGGTTTTGAATTATGATATTAAAAATAATTTGACTCCTGATGAGAATAATGTAGCAATATATAGATATGAGTATAATTTAAAAGACAAGGATTACTTTTATAAAGAGTATAATTATGATGCTAATAATAATTTAACTGTTAGCCAGAATGGTTATGCCATGAGAAAAACCATTTTTTATATACAAAATAATGAAAAAAGGATAATAAACTATAGTAATAGGATAAATAAAAATTATAGTAGTGATATTCCTGCTAGTTATGAGGAAAAATATGAAGTAATGGATGACTTTAATGGTATTGCGGTTTATAGTTATAAATATGATAGTAAATTTTATTTAATTGAGAAACTTTTTTTTGATAAGAATTTTAATTTAGTCAGTGATTCCAATGGGGTGATGATTTATAAGTATACTTATAATGAAGATGGACTTCTTGAATTTCAAGAGCATTATGGAGATTTTGATAATCCTATAGATGATTTTGCTGGTGTTTTTAGATATAAATTTATGTATGATACTAATGGGAATGTAATTTTAAAGAGTAATTATTCTAAAAGTGGGGTTTTGGTTGCAGATTTGAGTGCTATTTTTGAGTATGCTTATGAATATGATAGTCAAAATAGAGTCATTAGTCAGAAAAATTTTGGAAACTTGGGCCAATTACAAGATGATATTCATGGTGTTAGTATGTATAAATATGAATACAATAAATTTGGGAAAGTGTCAAAAAGGATGAATCATGGTCCAGATTTAAGACCAAGAGATGATATTGGGGGTATTGCAGTTTATAAGTGGATTTATGATAGTAAAGGGAATTTAGTTGATTTTAAGAAGTTTGATTCTTTAGGTAATTTAATATAAGTATTTTTTCTTCTCATGCTTTCCAATTGAGCAGAGTATTTCATATTCGCTTATTCCAGATTCTTTGCTAAGTATACTTAAGCTTAATCTTTCAGAGATTATTTCTACTTTTTCTCCTATATTGATTTTTAGATCGTTGGGTATTTCTATGATTGAAATATTCATACATATTTTGCCTCTAAGAAAGCATTTTCTATTTCTTATTAAGTAATAGAAAATGTTAGATGTGTTTTGTGGAATTCCATCGAAGTATCCAACTGGTACAAGTCCTATTTGCATTTCTTTTTTTGCTGTGAAGAGACCAGAGTATGATATTTGTTCTCCTTTTTTTATATTTTTAATAAATATGATTTTTGAATATAAGCTTAGTACGGGTTTAAGTTTTAAATTATTATTTATGCTATTGGGATTTGAATAGTATCCATATAAGATAAGTCCTGGTCTTACCATGTTAAGTTTTTCATTTATTGTATAGTTTGTTATGTGTTCTGAGTTAGAAGCATGGATGTATTTTGGATTTACATTTTTTTGCTTAAGTTCATTTATGAGGTAAATAAATTTTTCGATTTGTGTTTCAGTAATTTTTGTATTTTCTGTTGTTGGTAAATGTGTGCAAATTCCTTCAAGTTCAACTAATTTTGAGTTTTGTATTTGAATTGCTAGATTGAAAGCATTTTCTATTTTGATTCCATATCTGTTCATACCAACGTCGACTTTTAGATGAACTTTGATTTTCTTATTTTGTTTTTTACATTCTTTTTCTATTAGTGATAAGTATTCATAGTCAGCAATAAAGGGTGTAATATTAAACTTGACCAGATTTTTGATTGAGCTTTTGTCCGTGTTAATGTAAAGTAATATCTTTGTGTTTTTATCTATTTTTTTAAGTTTTAAAGCGTCATCTATCCAAAAGAGGCCAAAATAATTTATTCCTCTTTTTTTTAAAAATTGAAATGTTTGAATAAGTCCATGTCCATAGGCATCGGCTTTTAACGTAGCTACTAATTCTTTTTTTTGAACATGATTTTTGATTGAGATTACATTATGTTCTAAATTTTTGAAGTTTATTATTATTTCTTTATTTTTAATCATTTTGTATATATTATAGTACATTACATATTGACAAGAATAACTAACAGTAAAATTTTTATTTTGTTAAACTTTTCATTTATGCTTATGAAAATTTATTCACCTCATCTTATTGATATTGAACCATGTTTTGCATTTTATGATTATAAAACCATTTTTAGTCTTTTTTGAAAATTATTATATGTTTTAAAATGAATTTATTCTATATTATTTCGCTAAATTACCCTTTTTATCAATTTAATAGCCTTATTATTTCTTTGAAATCAGATTTTGTTAAAGAAAGGGTACTTTTGCTGCAAAAAAGTGAATTATTCCGATAATTAAAGCAAAAATTCCTATTAATTTTTTATTGCTTTCAATGAAAAATTTAAATTTTCCATATCCTTTATTGTTTTGAATACCTATGGGTACCGGTTGTCTAAAAATAAAACCAATAAAAAATAAACTGATAGCAGGAAGTAAATTTCCAATTATTGGCAAATCATAAGGTATTATTATCTCAAAGATGCTGGCTATTAAAGATATTGTTCCAAAAATGCTTCTTACTTTTTTGTTGTCTTGAATTATATTTACAAAATCTTCAAAGATGATTAAGCACTTAAATTGTTCTCCCAAAATTGGAAATGCTAGTACTAATCCTCCTAAAACATTTACTAGAACTGATATAAAATATACTTGCAACATCTTTTATCCTCCAAGATCTAATTTTTTGCTAAAATATGCTTTGTCGCCTCTCTTATTTATTAGCATTATATTTATTAAATTTTCGTTTTTATATGCAACATTAGTATATAACGTATAGTTAATCTTGTCTATGTAAATTATGTTATTTTCAATAAGTTTGTTATCTAAGAATACTTCTATATTGGCTTTTCCTAGATCTTTTATATTGTGATTTTTAATATTGATTTTGATATATAAATTCTTGTTGTCTATTTTATGTTCTATTGTGATTCTAGGATTGTATCTACTTTCTAATTTTTTTAATTTAGGAATTAATACAACTTTGATAATAATTAGCATTATGACAAAGATTATTCCAAGAATTAGATGTTTTTTGATCCTTGTTTCGTGTTTCTCTTTGCAATTTTTATTTCTCATGAATATAAATATTGGGTATTTAAATATTTACTTCATAGTCTAAGTAAATTATTTAAATTCCACCAATAGACGCTGACTCCACTTTTTTCTTCATAAAGTATACTGAGTATTCCATCCTTAGATAGACTTTCAGCAAGAAATTTAAGATTTGGTGGTTCAATTAAGATCATTTGTTCTTTTATCTTTCCCTTATTATCTAGTTTCCATATTAAGGTATTAGATAAATTTTTCATATTAGTAGATGCTATTATTTTGTCTTTTTGAATTCCAATGATATTGATGAAACTTTCTTGTTGATCTTCTAGTAGATTTTGGGGTAGAGTAATTTTATTTTTGATTGCAAATTCTTTGTTTTTATTTAAGCTCATTGTGTAGAAATATTGATTTTTGATCCTTACCCCTAAGTCGTTAATGTTTTCATTGGTTCTAATATTTTCATAATGGGTTGTCTTGACATAAATGATTTGTTTGTTTACATCAAAATATGCTTTATCTATTGATATATTGTATTTTTTTCTCTCGTCTTCAGGTATTTGTAATATGTTTGTATTTACATAAATCTTGTAAAGGGGTGAGAGATCTTTATTGTAAGAATATATTATATATCCTTCATGATATACAGTTATTATTGCTATATTATTTCCTTCATCGATATTAATATCATAAACTTGCGGGAATGGTGATCCATTTTGTCCTTCTTGTCCCAATACTGCTATAGATGAATCTTTATTTAAAATTAATATTCTTGCAGAGTATGCTATATTTTCTTTCTCATTAAATTTGGATTTCTTATAATCTATTTGGTCTGATACTACAATAAAATCTTTTGATGGATAAATTGCTTGGATATTTTCAAAATCTATTTTTTTGATTTTAAGGTCAGAATTTGTATTAAATATGCCATTTTGATAAGTTTGAATTAGTTTTCCATAAGAATTAAAAATCATTAGTTTATTTGCTTTTTTTTCTACAATGTATACAAGTCCGTTATATGTTTTAATGTCAAAGCTTGAATTTGTAACTTTATTTTCAAGTGGCGTTATTTCTCCAGGTAGTGTTCCAAATGGGATTTTGAATTGTTGTTCCCCAAGCTCGTTTAAAGTTTTGGTGTTACATGATATAATCATGAAAAATAACTTTAAATAAATTTTATAAAACTTTTTCATGTTTTAGATGTTATTATTTAAATGGTTGAAAGTCAATTATTTTAGGAGAATTGATACCTAATATGTTAAGAGCGATATTTGAATCAACTATTGGTTCAAAAAGTAAGAGGGATTTAAAAAAATATCTTCCTGTTTTGAGAAATATTAATAAATTTGAGTCTTGGGCATTGTCTTTATCAGATGAGGATTTTGCTGGGGAAACGGAGAAATTTAGAGATGAACTTAAGGAAGGTAAGACTTTAGAAGATATTTTAGAAAGGGCGTTTGCTCTTTCACGAGAAGCTGCTAGAAGGCGACTTAAAGAGAGACCGTATGATGTTCAACTTATTGCTGGACTTGCTCTCCATCAGGGAAAGATAATAGAGATGAAGACGGGAGAAGGTAAAACTTTGTCTTCAGTGCAGGCTGCTTACCTTAATAGTTTAAATGGTGATGGTGTTATTATCGTTACTGTTAATGATTATCTTGCAGAACGTGATTCAAATTGGATGAAGCCAGTTTTTGACCTTTTAGGAGTTAGTGTTGGTGTTGTACTATCTAATATGGATTCTGCTAGGAGAAAAGCGGAATATGATAAGGATATTACTTATGTGACTAATAATGAGCTTGGATTTGATTATTTAAGAGATAACATGTGTTTTGATTTATCTCAGAAGTCTTTAAGAAGTTTTAATTATTGTATTATCGATGAAATTGATTCTATTTTGATTGATGAGGCTAGAACTCCTTTAATTATTTCCGGTTCTACCGATGGAGATACTAGTGCTTATCTTGAGGTGAATTCTCTTGTTTCGCTCTTAAAGGAATGCTCTAAGGATCTAAAAACCGGAGATTATCCTTTAGAGATTGATGAACTTGATGGAGATTATACGATTGACGAGAAAGGGAAGAGGATATCTTTTACAGTAAATGGATTAAATAATCTTGAGAAAATTTTAGTTGCAAAAGGCATAATTAAGGGTTCTATGTATGTTGATTCTAATTTTAATTATGTTCATTATATGACTCAAGCATTAAAAGCTCATTTACTTTTTTTTAAGGACAGAGAGTATATTGTTGGGGATTCTGGAGTTGAAATTGTTGATGAGTTTACGGGGCGTATTTTAAAAGGACGCAGATATTCTGATGGGTTGCATCAAGCTATTGAAGCTAAGGAGGGTGTTAAGGTTGCAAGTGAGAATAAAACTATGGCAACAATTACGTTTCAGAATTTATTTAGGATGTTTAACAAAATTTCTGGCATGACTGGTACAGCTGATACAGAGGCAAAGGAGTTTCATAGAATATACAATCTTGATGTTATAGTTGTTCCGACTAATAGGTTGGTATCAAGAATTGATGAAGATGATATTATTTATTACACTGAAGAATTTAAGTTTAAAGCAATTACTGATGAGGTTTATGAGGCTTATAAGAAGGGACAACCTGTTCTTGTTGGAACTGTTTCTATTGAAAAATCTGAAATTTTGTCAAATATGTTTAAAAATAAAGGTATTAAACATGAAGTTCTTAATGCAAAAAATCATTTTCGTGAAGCTTTAATTATTGCTGAAGCAGGAGCAAAACATTCTGTTACAATTGCAACTAATATGGCTGGACGTGGTACTGACATTAAGCTTGGTGGTAATCTTGAGCATCGGGTTCGTAAGAAAATTGGAACGGGTGCAAGTCTTGAAGAATTTCAAAGAGCTATGCAGATTGAAAGAGAGCAGTATCTTAAGGACTATGCGGAAGTTAAGGATCTTGGTGGACTTTATGTTATTGGTAGTGAACGCCATGAGTCAAGAAGAATAGATAATCAGCTTAGAGGCCGAGGAGGAAGACAAGGAGATCCTGGTCGATCAAGATTTTATGTATCGCTTGAGGATGATTTGATGCGGCTTTTTGCAGGCGATAATCTAAGAGCTTTGATGGGCAAGCTTGGGATGGCAACAGGTGAGCCTATTACACATTCTTTGTTAACAAAATCCTTAGTCAATGCACAAAAGCGCGTAGAGGATAGAAATTTTGAGATTAGAAAGCATCTTTTAGAGTATGATGATGTTATAACAAATCATAGGGAGTTTATTTATTCTCAAAGAAACTCAATTCTTATTGATAATAATATTAAGGAACGTATTCTTCTTTCTTCAAGAGAATATCTTGATTTTTTATTTGATCAAATTAAGGGAGAAGTAGTTACAAGTTCTATACTAAGTGAAATAAATTCAATTTTTGCTTACATGATGGAAAGTATTGGTTCTGTTGAAACCATGAGTATTTTATCTTTAAAAGATAAGTTAATGGAAATTGCAAGGTCTAATCTAGATGCAAAAGAAGAGCTAATAGGAGCTGAACTTTTAAATGAATTTTTAAAACATGAATATTTGAGGAATATTGATTCTAAGTTTCAAGACCATCTTGCAAATCTTGATTCTTTAAGAGAGTCAGTTTATCTGAGATCTTATGCTAATAAAAATCCAATTACTGAATATAAAGAAGAAAGTTTCACAATTTTTGGTGAGCTTGTTAAAGACATTAAGGTTGAGACTTTAAGGCGGACTTTACAAATGAAAGTTGATCTTGATTCTAGTGGTTATAAAAATAAAAAGCTTAAGAATGTTAGTGCTACTCATAAGAAATTTTCAAATGTTACGTTTGATAAAGGGGATAATGCATCAGGAGTGCAAATAGTTAGAAATGCTCCGAAAATTGGAAGGAATCAACCTTGTTATTGTGGTAGTAAAAAGAAATATAAAAATTGTCATGGAAAAGACTAAAAAGGAGGATCTTATGTTTAAATTACCAGAACTTGGTTATGATTATGATGCTTTAGAGCCGTATATTGATGCTGATACAATTAAATTTCACCATACCAAGCATCATAATGCATATGCAGTAAATTTAAATTCTGTTCTTGAAAAGACAGAAATAAATTATTCTGAAGATATTGAAAGTATATTAAAAAATATTCAGAGGTTTCCCAAGGAACTTCAAGCGGCTATCAGGAATAATGCTGGTGGATATTCTAATCATAATGTGTATTTCAGGACTTTAAAACCTGGGAATAAAGATAATATTTTGAAAAATTTTGAAGAGCACGTGAATGGTACTTTTGGCAATCTTGATAATCTTAAGATGGCTTTAAAAGATTCAGCTATGAATATTTTTGGAAGTGGGTGGGCTTGGCTAGTTCTTCATGCAAATAAAGAATTGCAAATAATATCAAGACCGAATCAGGACAGTCCTTTAATGGAGAATTATAAGCCTATTTTAGGTATTGATGTTTGGGAGCATGCTTATTATCTTAGATATCAAAATAGAAGAGCTGAATACATTGATGCGTTATTTAAGGCTTTAAATTGGGAGGAGATTTCAAGAGTATATAATGAAATAATAGAATAACTTTTATATTAAGCTCTTCATAAACTAGGTTTAAAGAATATTTATTTCTTATACTTAGTTTATGTTTGTTTGCATAAGCATGTAATAATTCTTATATATTATTATTGAAGTTATCTTTTTCAATGTCATTAAAGTACTTTACTGTTCCAACTTTTAATTCATATGTTGCAGCTTCATCCGATACTATAATTGCGTTTTTATGTAACTGAAGAGCACTAATTGTCCACATGTGATTTACTCCTTTTTCAATAGCATGTTTTAATGCCCTTGCTTTGTTGTGACCATTTACTATAATAATCACTTCTTTTGAGTCCATGATTGTTCCAATTCCTATTGTTAAGGCGCTTTTGGGCACTTTATTGATATCATTTTCAAAAAATCTTGAGTTTGCAATAATTGTATCTTGAGTTAAGGTTTTGATTCTTGTTCTTGATTGCAGTGATGATCCAGGTTCATTAAATGCAATGTGACCATCAGATCCAATTCCTCCCACAAAAAGCATAATACCACCGTAAGATTTAATTTTTTTCTCATATTCTTTACATTCAGTTGCAAGATTAGAAGCATTGCCATTTAACATGTGTACATTTTCTTTTTTTATGTCTATATGTGAGAAAAAATTATTCCACATAAATGAGTGATAGCTTTTAGGATGATTTTTATCTAATCCTATGTATTCATCCATATTAAATGTAACTACATTTTCGAATGAGATTTTTCTAAGTTTATTCATCTCAATTAAATTTTTATACATTTCAATTGGCGAGCTACCTGTTGGAAGTCCTAAAATGAATGGTTTGTCTTTTGTTGGTGAAAATTCTTTTATTCTCATAGCTACATGGTTGGCAGCCCATTTTGAAATGTCTTTGTAATTAGATCTAATGATTAATCTCATTTCTGTCTCCTTTTATATGTAATATAGATAGAATTAAAGTTTATTGAAAATTACTTTTGATTCTATCATTGTTAATTTTAAATTCAAGTCTTTGTCAATTACATTTATGTTTGCATCATAGCCATGACATATTAATCCTTTTTTTTCAAGATTAATTATTCTGGTTGGATTGTATGAACTTGCTTGAATTGCATCGCTTAAACTATATCCAAATTCTACTAAATTTTGAACTCCTTGTATCATTGTGAGAGCCGAGCCTGCTATTGTATCGTTTGCTATAGTATGAAATAATCCGTCATTTTTAAGGTACACTTCTTCTCCGTTAGCTATTAATTTCCCAGATTTTTGTAGTGTTGGAGTTAATCCATCGGTTACAAGAATTAATTTACTTATATCTTTGAGTTTTCTAAGCATTAAAACAAGTTTTGGATGGATATGGCATCCATCAGCAATGAGTTCACAGGATACATCTCCATGAATTAGAACAGCTCCTATTGCATTTGGATTTCTGTGATCGAGTTTCGACATTGCGTTGAAAAAATGGGTTGTGTGAAGTATGCCTACTTGAAAACCCTCAATCATATTTTCGTATTTTGCATTGGTATGTCCTGCTTGAAGTGTTATGTTATTTTCCATGCAAAACATTGCAAGCTCTCTCATACCTTTAAGCTCGGGTGCAACTGTCATTGTTGCAATGTTTGTTTTTTTTCGTCCAAAAGAATCTGTAAAGGTACCACCTGCGGCATCTATGAATTTTTGCATGATTTCAATGCTTGGTTTTTGAAGATATGATGTAGGATGGGCACCCTTTTTTTCAGGAGAGAAGAATGGTCCTTCAAGATGAAGTCCTAAAATTTTTGAGCCTTTCTCTTTACCTATTGCTTCTGTGCATGCTTTAATTGTTTCAATCATTTCATCAATTGTACGTGGATAAAGTGTTGGTAAGAATCCTACTACTCCATAATCTGCTAAATGTTGTGACATTTTAATTATTGAGTTTGTTGAGCATTGATCGGTTCCGTAGCCGTAAAATCCATGTATGTGATTATCATAAAGACCGGGAGTGATATAGTTGCCCTTAACGTCAATCATTTCATATTTTTTTAAATCAATTTTTTCAAGTCTATCGGCTGTTACTATATCAAAAATTTTACTGTCTTCAATTAGGACAGCTGAATTGTCTATTTTATCATTTCCTGTCAACACAGATTTTGAATTAAATAAACAGAAGTTTGGCATATGTACTCTCCTATGAATTTAAATTTTACTATAAGCATATGTGTTTTTTGAATATTTTTGTCTGTTTATATGTCTTTTAGTGAGATGTTTGTTTTGACATTTGCAATGTAATATTATTTATTTGTTTTTATGTTTATATATTTTTATGCTAGACTTTCTAGTTAAGAGGTGTTGCAATGTCTTCTGGTTTTTTTGTTCCAGGTGTGGATAGTAAATATAATACTAAGGAAATTCGTGAGTCGATGCTTAAATCTGATAAAGCTAAAGTAGATTCATCTGTGGAAAAGCTTGAGAGCTTAGAGCAAGAGAAGTATGCTTGGCAAATGATTAATAAAAAACTTTCTACTCTAAATTCTCTTGCAAGACAAATTACATCTTTTAATAGTCCTTTTAATTACATGTCAGGCAATTCTAGCAATGATAATGTTCTTTCTATATCTGCTCGATATGGTGCTAAAAATGAAGCTTATAAGATTAATGTTAATCAGACAGCAGGTTCTGATATTTTTTTATCTGAGAATTTTAAACAAAAGGAAATTAGTATTCCTGAGGGAAATTATGTATTTTTAGTTGGTAATAAAGAGATTAAAGTTAGGAATAATGGAGATGTTGAGTCTCTTGTAAAGGATATTAATAATCGAGGTAAGGGATTTTTATCTGCTAAAATTGTGAAGAGTGATAGTTCTGGTAATAGTAGATTGGTTTTGCAATCCTTAAAGGAAGGAGAAGATAATAAACTTGTTATGAAAGGCGAGGCTTTGAAGCTTGCTAAACAGATAGGTATTTTAAGCGAGCTTACAACAAATTTTAGTCCGAATTTAACAGAAATTATTAATAATCAGCAAAATAGTAGTAATAAAATTTATCTTGATGGGGATAATATTGTCTTAGAGCCTCTTTCAGAAATTATGATAAGTATTCCAGAGAATATTGAGATTAGTAGCAGAAGTAAAATTAAATTTGAAATTAAATATTATGATACAGATAGTAAGGGTGTTCTGGACAAGATTATTTTTAATCCTGGCTATGCTACATTTGAGGATGCTAAGGTTGAAAGTGAAGATAGCATAATTTATCTTGAATCTGATCATAAAGTTCCTTTGAAAGAAAAGAGGTATGTTCAAATGAATATGGTTAAAATTAACAGTAATACAGGTTCCTTAGAATTGCCACCAATAAATGTTGCAAGTGATTTTGAGAAAGTTGAAGTTGAAATTGGTTCGCTTTTGGATTTAAAAGAGATTAATATCGAAAATATAGCTAATGATAAGGTTTGTATTATTCGAAATATTGAGATCTTTGATCCAAAAAATAGAGATGGTTATTTGCCAATAAATGCCAAAAGTTTTGCAGAAAATGCAAAGATAAAATTTGATGGAGTTGATGTTGAGCGTGATTCAAATATTATTAATGATTTAATTCCTAATGTTACATTGAATTTAAAGCAATCATCAGATGATGCTATTGTTGCTAAGGTTGAGCCTGATTATGATGGGATTAAAAAACTTTTATTGGATTTTTTGGTAGCCTATAATGAGGTTCTTGCTGAGATTAATATTGTAAGTTCAAATGAGAGTAATTTGGAAGGTCAAAAATCAGATATATTAAAAGAATGGTCTTATTTAAGTAATGACGAAAAGGAAAAAGCTTATAAGAATTTAGGGATCCTTAGAGCTGAGTTTGCATTAAAAAATCTTAAATCGAGATTAGAATCAATAATGTTTAATGCTTACAGGACTAATGATCCTGATTTTTCAATCATTAATCAAATAGGGGTATTTACCAATTCTATGTCTTCATCAGGAGGTCTTTCTCGTTATTTGCAACTTGATGAGAAGAAGTTTGATGATATAATAAGAAGCAATATTAATTCAGTAAAGGAACTTTTTGCAGTTGATTTTAATGATGATCGGATTTATGATGATGGACTTGCTAAGATGCTTGGTGATTATCTGTCTCCTTTGGTAAGTTCTGGAGGATTTATTTATGATAAGATAAAAAGTTATGATCTTAGAATTTCTAATCAGAAAAATGTTGTTGAAGATTATAGAAGAAAATATGAAGAAAGGGGTAAGAAAGTTGAAGGAGAACTTAATACTTTAGATTTCACTGTAAAGAAGATGAAAGAGCAGGAGAATATCCTTAAATCTTTGAATTTTCAAAGGCAAAACAGGTAACAGATTTAATTTAAGTTAATTATTATATTTATTTTTTTCTTGTTTTTATGATATCCTTAAAAAGACAAATGGATTTGTCTAAAATATCAAAATTATATTAATTTACACGGAGGGAATTGTATATGATTATAAATCATAATACGTCAGCCATAAATGCTTCCAGAAATAATGGCATTAATGCTGCTAATCTTAGCAAAACTCAAGAAAAACTTTCTAGTGGGTATAGAATTAATCGTGCATCTGATGATGCTGCTGGTATGGGTGTTGCTGGTAAGCTTAATTCACAAATTAGAGGATTGTCTCAAGCTTCTAGAAATACCTCAAAGGCTATAAATTTTATTCAAACAACAGAAGGAAATTTGAACGAGGTAGAGAAAGTATTAGTAAGAATGAAAGAACTTGCTGTTCAGTCTGGTAATGGTACATACTCAGATTCAGATAGAGGGTCTATTCAGATTGAAATTGAACAACTTACAGATGAAATAAACAGAATTGCTGATCAGGCTCAATACAACCAAATGCATATGTTATCTAATAAGTCAGCTGCTCAAAATGTAAAAACTGCTGAAGAGCTTGGAATGCAACCTGCAAAAATTAACACACCAGCATCATTGGCTGGATCACAAGCTTCATGGACATTGAGAGTGCATGTAGGTGCAAATCAGGATGAAGCAATTGCTGTCAATATTTATGCAGCTAATGTTGCAAATCTTTTTAATGGAGAAGGTGCTCAAGCAGCTCCAGCTCAAGAGGGAGCACAACAGGAGGGAGTTCAAGCAGTTCCAGCTCCAGCAGCCGCTCCAGTGCAAGGTGGAGTTAATTCTCCAATTAATGTTACAACTGCTATTGATGCTAATATGTCACTTTCAAAGATCGAAGATGCTATTAGAATGGTAACTGATCAAAGAGCAAATCTTGGTGCTTTTCAAAATAGACTTGAGTCTGTTAAGGCTAGCACAGACTATGCTATTGAAAACTTGAAAGCATCTTATGCTCAAGTTAAAGATGCAATAATGACAGATGAAATTGTGGCATCTACAACTAACAGCATTTTGACACAATCCGCAATGGCTATGATTGCACAAGCAAATCAAGTGCCTCAATATGTATTGTCATTGCTTAGATAGATTTTATTTTGCAATAAGGGTCTTTGACGGACCCTTATTTTTATTTGTGTTAATCAAAATTCTGATATTTGAGTATATTTAATATTGATGCATTTAGAGTGATAATGTTTTCATTAGGAGTTTGTTTTGTGTAAAGCTAGTGTTAGGGTCCGGAATCTTTATAAAACATTTTCTTATAATAATCATAAGAAACAAATAGTTGAAGCTATAAAGAGTTATGAGAATGGTCAAGGTAGAACTGACATTTATAAAAAATCTTCTGTTTTTATTGCAAATGCAAATATCAGTCTTGATGTTTATGAGAATGAAATTTTAGTTATTATGGGTATGTCAGGTTGCGGTAAGTCTACTTTTGTTAGATGTTTGAATGGCATATATAAAATAGATTCTGGATCTATTTTGGTAGATAATATTGAAATGAATGATATTAATCAAAAAGATCTCTCTGCTTTAAGAAAAGACAAGTTTGCCATGGTTTTTCAGAATTTTGGACTTTTTCCGCATATGAATGTTTTAAGGAATGTGACTTATGGACTTGAAGTTAAAAATGTTCCTAAGGAAATTAGGATACAAAGGGCTTTTGATATTTTAAAGCTTGTGGGTCTTGAGGATTCTAAATATAAATATATAAATGAGCTTTCAGGTGGAATGAAGCAGAGGGTAGGTATAGCACGAGCTTTGGTGGTTAATCCTGATATACTTTTAATGGATGAAGCTTTTTCAGCTCTTGATCCTTTGATTAGAGGAGAAATGCAGGGTGAGCTTTTGAGATTGGTAGACAAATTAAAAAAGACAGTTGTATTTATTACTCATGATTTAATTGAGGCTTTCAAATTGGGTCATAGAATTGCTTTTATGAAAGATGGAGAGATTGTTCAGGTTGGTAAGCCTTTAGAAATATTAAGGGATCCTAAAACAGATTTTATAGCTAATTTTATTAATAATCTTTCCGTTTTAAATATTTTAAAAATTAAGGATATTATTAGAATGGATTTTGCTTTTAAGGATGAACCTAATAGATTTAATATTATTCTTGAGAAAGAAGGTGATAATTTTAGCTTGTATAATTTGTCTATTGGTAAAAAGTATAGTAATGTTATTTCTTTAATTTTAGAGTTAGATGATGAGATAAAAAGTGTTGTTAAGTATTTAAATAAGATGGATTATTTGATCATAATAGAGGAACAAGGTGATATTATTGGATATATTGACTTAGGGGAGATTGCTAGCTTATTGGCAAGATAGGTATTTATGACCAGAGATTTTATAGTGTCTAATATAGATAAGGCTTTTAGTTTTTTTGTTGATAATTTTTCGAATTCCAATGGCATAGGGTTTGCAAAAGTTGTTATTTTTTTGTATGAAAATTTGAAAAATTTGTTTCTTTTAATTAATCCTATTCTTTTTATTGTGATTATTTGTGTTTTAAGTTTTTTATTTTTAAAGAAAAGATTGGCTTTACTGATTATGTTGGGATTTTGTTTTATTTTATATTTTGATCTTTGGGAAGTTTCAATGGATACTATATCAATTATTTTTGTATCTGTGTTTTTTTCAGTGATTTGGGGAATTTTGATAGGTATTTTATGTGGATATTATTCAAAATTTTATGTATTTTTAAAACCATTTCTTGATTTAATGCAGGCAATGCCTCCATTTATTTATTTAATACCAGCTATACCTTTTTTTGGTATGGGTACATCTTCAGCTATTTTTGCTACAATAGTTTTTGCTATGCCTCCTGTTATTAGATATACAAGGCTTGGAATTATTCAAGTTCCAAGTGAAGTCATTGAGGCTGCAAAGTCTTTTGGAAGTAGTAATGTTCGTATTCTTTTCCAAATTCAGTTACCATTGGCTCTTCAAAGCATAATAGAGGGAATTAATCAATCAATAATGATGGCAATATCTATGATAGTAATTGCAGCGATGGTTGGTTCATCAGGGCTTGGCAGAACAGTAATATATTCTGTTGAAAGATTAAATTTTGGTGAAGGTTTAATATCTGGATTAGCTGTTGTGATAATAGCCATTATTTTAGATAGAATTATGCAGGCTATTTTTATTAAATTTAGTTATTTAAATACTGATAATTATGGAGCAAAAAAGGAAAATAAATTCAAAAGATTTTTAGAAATGTATAATAAATAATAATTTTGTTTTTATGCATTAGTAGGAGAATTGGATTATGCGAAGTTTATTAATATCTATTTTTATAAGTTTTATTTTAGTTTTGTTTTCTTGTGATAAGAATGATAATTCTAATAATGATAACTCCAAGGATTTAAAATTAATCAAGATTGCGTATGTTAATTGGATAGGAGAGACAGTCGCTACTAATATTATAAAAGTCATTTTTGAGAAAATGGGGTATAAGGCAGAGATATTTCCTGTTACAACATCTGTTATGTATCAGTATTTGTCACTGGGGCAGGTAGATGGTATGGTATCTGCATGGGTTCCTACGGCGGATAAGTTTTATTATGAAAAATTTAAGGATAAATTTGTTGATCTTGGTGCTAATTATGAGGGAACGTTACAAGGATTTGTAGTTCCAAGTTATGTTACAATTTCAAATATTGCTGAGCTTAAGGGTAGAGGAGCTGAGTTTAAAAATAAAATGGTAGGAATAGATGCTGGAGCTGGCACACAACTTTCTGTAGAAAAAACCCTTAATCTTTATGGATTAGATCAAGAATATGAACTTATTTCTTCAAGTGAGAGTGTAATGCTTGCAAGTTTAGAGTCTGCTATTAAAAAGAATGAGTGGATTTTAGTTCCTTTATGGAAGCCCCATTGGGCATTTGCCGAATATGATATTAAGTTTTTAGATGATCCTTTGTTAGCAATGGGAGGGCCTGAGAGTATTCATTCTCTTGTTAGGATTGGTCTTAAAGAAGATGATCCTGATGCTTATTATTTATTTGATAATTTTTATTGGAATGATGATTTGTTGTTGCCTTTGATAGAGAAAAATTATAAAAAGTCTGGGCATGAATATACTAATGCTGTTGAATTTGTTGATTTTTATAAAGAGTATGTCAAAAATTGGGTTCCAGATAAATATAAAAGTTTATTTGATTAATCTTTCTTTAAATTTCTTTAATGATTTTAATATTGGGTTTTTAATTGGTAGTGGCTCAGAACCTCCTTTAAATAGTGCATTGCATCTAAGCAGTCTTAGTTTAATTAGAATCAAGGCTGTTATAATGTTGTATTTTATTAAACATTCTAATGCATAATTTGAACAGCTAGGTTCATATATGCACTGAAAGCCAATGATTTTGGAAAAAGTTTTTTGATATATCTTAATTAATAAAATAAGTATCAAGTTTGGTGTTAGGAAAATCTTTTTTAAGATGTTCATGTACATAATTATATTATGTTATCATCATTTTCACTAAATTTATGATATACTAGTTATATAGTTTATACTGTAATCATTTGTAAGAATGTTTTTATGTGTAGCTGTAAAAGGGTAGAAGTGGATATTAAAAGGTTAATTTTTATTTTGCCGTTTTCTTTTTATGCAGAAGTTATGCAAATATCTGCTGAAGATGCTGTTCGTATGGCTTTAAAGTACGGGTTAGATGTTCAAAATGCTGAGTACGAAGAAAAGATAAAAAAATTACATAAAGATACTTCTTGGAATGTTTTTATTCCAAATTTAGAGATTAGTTCAAGTTTTTCAGAGTCTAGCTTTGCTATACCTAATTTAATAGGTAATGCACATTGGTTCTTAGGTTTTGGGTTTTCTGCTAATTTTTCGATATCTGCATCTGATTTCAGTAAAATTAAGCTTGCTATTCTTAATTATGAGTTTGCTAAGTTCACCAAAGATAAGGTTATTAAAGGTATTAAGTTAAATGTGCTTAAAATGTATAATGAATTAATAGCTTTCAAAAATATTTTAGAAGTTTTGAAAAGTCAACTTAAAAATAGCAGAGTTAAAGTTGAGCAAGCAAGAATTGCTTATAATAATGGACTTATTTCTGAAATAGATTATCTTGATGCTAAGCTGAAGTATAGCAAGTTCCAACCTGATTTAGAACAGCAAATTATTGAATTTGAAAGGATAAAGGAAAAATTTAAATTATTATTAGGGTTGGATGTCTTTCAAGATTTTGAGACTATAGGAGAGTTGTCAGACGAGATATTAGATATTTCATTATTTGATAAGGTTATAGATGTTAACGGGTCTTTAGAAGTGAGAAAGTTAAATGGTTCTGCTAAAATTATGAAAACTATGCTTAATAGTCTTTGGCTAGATACTTTCTTACCAAAATTTTCATTTTCAATTTATTATGGGCCTGGAGGCATTGCTTTTAGCAATGGTTTGGGTAATTCGTCCAATCAAGGGTTTCAATTTTCTTTGGCATTAACTTATAGTTTGAATGAGATTTTACCATTTTCAAAAAGCTTTATAGGAATATGGGAGCAAGATTATCAATTACAAATTTTAGGCAATAAAATTGAAAGTAAGATTCGTGAATTAAAAGCTAATATTATTCAGAAGCGTGAGAGTATAAGACTATATAAATCTATTTTAGATAATTCCAAGATAAATTTAGAAATGTCTAAAAGGAATTATCATGTGGCTTTTAAGGCCTTTAATGCAGGAACCTTAGATCTTTTGAAATTAAATGACATTGAAGCTTCCTATAAACAGAGTGATTTGCAGCTTATAAAAGATAAGCTAAATTATGCTAATATAATACTTGAATATAGAGATTTAGTAAGTGAGTTGGATTAGTGAGAATGTTTTGTGAATTTTATTTTTAATATTGGGGTTCATTGTAAACATTATTTATTGTTTCTATTTTTGTTATTTATTTTTTCGTGTAGTAGGAAGATTAATGGTGAACTTCAAGGGAATATTAATACCAATGATCATGTTAGTGAGTCTTTTAGATTTCCAGTTATTGTTGTGAAGGCTAGAAAGGGGACTTTAAGTAATTATATTACTTTAAATGGGGATATAGATGTCAAAGTTAAAGCTGAGGTTTTCCCAGATGTTACCGGTAAAATAGTGTCTCTTCATGTTAAGCTTGGAGCTTATGTAAAACAGGGACAAGTAATTGCAGTACTTGATCCGTCAAAGCCAGGGTCTCTTTATTTAAAGAGTTCAGTAAGAGCACCAATTTCTGGATATGTTTTATCTGTTAATTTCAAAGTTGAAGATATAGTTGGACCTCAAACAAGTATTGCTTTAATAGGGAAAATAGATGCAATTCAGATAAAAACTTATGTTACTGAGAAATATATCTTAGATGTCAAGGCTGGCAGTGATGCAGTTATTGAACTTGAATCTTATCCTAATGAAAAATTTAAAGCAAAAATTTCACAAGTGTCTCCTGTTTTGGATTTTAAGAGTCGTACTGCTGCGGTATATCTTGAACCTATAGGAGATAATAAAAGCAAAATGCTTGTTGGTATGTTTGCCAAGATCAAGCTTATTACTAAGCATTTAGAAAACGTGGTTAAAATTCCAAAACGTGCTTTTATTGAGCGAGAGGGTAAACTTTGCGTATTTAAGTTAAATATAGCTAAAAAAATGGTTGAAAGAGTATTTCCTATAATAGATTTTGAGGTAGATAATATTGTCTCTATTCAGGCTGGCATTAATGAAAATGATTTAATTGTCATTGAAGGTCTTTCTTCGCTTTCTGATGGAGCTTATGTGGATATAGTGGATATTCAAGATGGGCTTGCTGCTGAAGACAATGTTTAGTTTTGAGGTTCGATATTGTTAGTAAAAAAGGTTATTGGTAGACCAATAGCTATGTTAATATTATTTTCGTTATTGGTTGTAATTAGCATTTATACTTTTTCAAGATTAAAGGTAGATTTGTGGCCCGTTATTGAAGAAAATTATGTCATTATTTCTACTAACTGTGCGGGAAGTTCTGCTAAAGAAATTGAAAGAAAAGTAACTAGTGTTTTAGAAGGCAATTTAGCCTTGATAAAGAATATAAAAAAAATCAACAGTGTTTCTTTTAAAGAGACTAGCAATATTACTATTCAATTTTATCGTGGAACTAATGTAGATTTAGCTTTAAATGAAATAAGAGATGTGATTGAGTCTTCAAAAAGCTTGCTACCTAAAGAAGCAAGCTTGCCTAAAATTCATAGAGGAAGTGCAAGAGATTTGGTATTATTGTCATTTGTTATGTATGCAGATAGGTCTGTTATAGAACTTAAAAGGTATGCTGATAATATTATTAAGCCCAAGTTGGAAAGGCTTAATGGGGTTGGACATGTGCAGATTAGTGGAGGTGAGGCTAAACACGTTTTAGTTGAAGTTTCTCAAAATAGGTTGGAGGCATATGGACTAACTTTATCAGCAATAGCACCATTTATTTCTTCTCACAATTTTGAATTGTCGGTTGGTAGCTTATTAGACAATAATTTAAGATATCAAGCACAAGTATCTGGAGAATTTAATTCGATTAAAGACTTGGAAGACGTGGTTATTTCTTATAAGACTCCAAATACTTATTTAGGTGATAATAATTCTCTTGCTCAAATTAGATTAAGGGATATTGCAAGTGTTGATATGGTCTCTTATGATTTAAAAAATTATGTATATTATAATGGCAAGCCTTCTATTTGGGTATCTATCAAAAAACAAAGTGGTGCAAATCCTGTTGTTGTTTCAGATTCAGTAAATGCAGAGATTGAGGGAATCAAGCTTGAACTTCCAAAAGATATATTCTTAGAGCTTATTAATGATACTTCTGAGTTTATTAAAAAGGCTATTTTTTCTGTTTCTGATGCAGCTTATTCTGGGGCAATGCTTGCGTTATGTATTATTTTTTTCTTTTTAAGGAGTCTTAGAGCGACAATTATTATTGGGATTGCAATACCATTAGCTATTATTCTTACCTTTTGTTTGATGTATTTTGCGGATATTTCGCTGAATATTATGAGTCTTTCGGGTCTTGCTTTGAGTGTTGGTATGCTTGTAGATTGTTCTATTGTTGTAATAGATAATATATATAAATATAGACAGAGGGGAGCTAAACTCATTTCATCTGCCATTCTTGGAACACAAGAGATGATGCTACCAATTATGGCTGCTACTCTGACATCAATTTGTGTTTTTCTTCCTATGCTTATTTTTAAGGCTGAATTGGATATTATTGGTGATTTTATTAGGGATTTTGCTTTCACTATTGTAGTATCTTTGACTGCTTCTTTATTTGTTGCAGTTTTTTTAGTTCCTGTTCTTTCAAGTTATTATGTTGGGATTTATACTACTTTTCAAAAACCTATCAAGAATAAATTTATTAGAAAGATTGATAATTTTTTTTATGGGATTTATTCTTTTGGTGAACGATTTTATGTTAAGTTGCTTAAATACGTTTTAACTAACAAGATAATTTTTTCGCTTATTATTCTCTTTAGTTTTGTTTTAAGTTTAGCTTTATTTCCCCTTTTAAATGTATCTTTTATTCCCGAAACCCATTCTTATTCTATGGATTTTTTTTTTAGATTTCCCCATGAGCAGAGTTTGGAAATTTCAAGAATTCACTCAGATAAAGTTTTAGAAATTTTAAAGAGCGAAATTAAGGGTTATAAGAGTGTTATTTCTGAAATAAGTTTAAGTGGGTTTTCCTTTAGAATTATATTTCCTTTAAGTGAAGAGAACAGTAGAGAATTTATTAAGGAGCAAGGAGATATTAAATATAGAGTTGATAAGCGTGTTGAAAATCTTTATCCTGATCTTGGTTCTCATACTTTTTCAGGAGGTACTTCTTTTGGTGGGTCTCCTATTGATATTAAAATTATTGCGTCTGACTTTGGGTATGCAATAGAATATGGAAAGTTGTTAGTTAGTCTTTTAAAGAAAGAATTTCCCAATCTTGTTAATCCTGGACTTGATATAAAAGAAGAGCTTCAAATTGATATAGAATTAGATAAAGAGAAGGCTTATTATTATGAAATTAGTGTGTCAGATCTTTCAAAAGAGATTAAGGGTAATATTGATGGGATTTTGGCAGGGAAATACACTCAAGATGGGATAAATTATGATATTGTGCTCAAGCTTGATAGAGGAAATATGACTAGTTTGAGAGATTTGGATAAAATGTTTGTTATGAATTCAGCTGGTATTAAAATTCCTCTCTCTTCAATAGTGAGGCTTAAGAAAAAAAAAGGATTTGGAGAGATTTTAAGAGAAAATCAATCGTTAGTAGTTAACCTTACATCAGGTGTTGCTCCAAATGAAAATTTAGCTTTGATTACGGCAAATGTAGTGAATTTTGTAACTAATAAGGTTCCTAAAAAGGATGGTGTGTTAGTTAAGTTTGAAGGAGAATACAGTGAATTTATGAAGAGTATGCAGCATTTTATGGTTATAATTTTTATGGCTATCTTACTTGTATTTGGAGTGTTGGCAGCACAATTTGAGTCTCTATTAAAGCCATTCATTATTCTTTTTACAATACCATTAACGTTAATAGGTGTTTCTCCAATTTATTTCATATCAGGAGAACATGTTTCTGTTTTTACTGCTGTTGGTATGCTTATGCTTATTGGAATTGTTGTTAATACAGGCATTGTGTTGGTAGATTATATTAATTTATTGATTAAAAGGGGATTTAGTATTAGAGAGTCCGTACTTGAAGCAGGCCGTTCTAGGTTTAGGCCAATTTTAATGTCTGCTTTAACATCGATAATTGGGTTTTTTCCTCTTGCGTTTTCAGATTCAAGTGATAATGCTCTTATAAGGCCAATTGCTTTTACCTTTATTGGTGGAATGATTGCTAGTACATTATTGACTTTACTTTTTATTCCTGTGATTTTTGAAATTTTTTCTAAGCTTTCTGTAAAAAATTTTATTTTTTTTAAATCGTGTATTTTTATTGGCAGAATTAATCCTAAAGAAGGAGGTGAGAGCTTTTTCAATAAAAGTCAAAGTGAAAATAGCATTAATATTTCCAAAAATAATGATAATGGGAACACCAAGATTGATGGTAATTTTGATAATCTTTTTATTGATGAGGATTAAGACTAGGCGTGTCTGTGTATATAGTAGAAATAATTTCTAATCCATCTTTAGAGCTTGATCTTCATGAATATCTTAATAAGATAGAAGATGATTTGGGTGAAAGATATATTATTCTAAGATATATAATGTTCGTGGTAAAGGGAGAAAGGGCGAAAAGTAAATTGATGGGATTTGGTCAGAGGAAAATTTTATTCTTATAGTGTCTGAAGGAATTAGATTTTTTATTATAGGCAATTAGAACTTTTTTATGCTTAATAGTACATATTTTGATTTTTAAAACCTTTCTCTATAAATAATAATTATTTCAATAAAGTAATTGGAAAAAAGACATTCAGTGTAAGCATTATCTCATTGACTAATCTACAAGTAATTAAAATTTGAATTAGGATTTTATTATTGAAAATGTTATAATCTAGTAACATTATTAATATCATTAGATATTATATAAAGTAGGATTATATGTCTGTAGTAAAAGCTTTTTTTGAGATTGCTGAAAAGCATGGCAGTGGAATTGCACAAATATATAGAGGAAGCAATAAAGAGTATTTCAGAGTTACTTATAAGGATTTAAAGAATAATGTTTTGAAATTTGCATCATTCTTAGAAAAAATGGGTTTGGGGTATCAAGATAAAGTGTTTATTTGTTCTGAGAATAGAGTTGAATGGAGTGTTATAGATTTTGCAATTTTGGCTTTAGGTGCTGTGGATGTTCCAAAGGGAACTGATGTTACTTTTTTTGAGATTGAAGTAATTATTAATGCCATTCTTCCAAATATAGTGATAGTGGAAAATTTAAATCTTCTTGATTTGGTTGTGCAGGTTAGTTTTAGAGTTAATCCTATAATTGTTATTATTGATGATTTAAATGAAAAAAATAAGGAACGGTTTAGTAATTTTAAAATTTATACTTACAAAGAGTGTCTTTCAATTGGGGATAACACAAGGCAAGATGAAAAGATTATTAAAATTTTAAAGAATGTTAGTCCTGATGATATGGCAACAATAATATATACTTCTGGTACCACAGGGGCACCTAAAGGAGTAATGATCTCTCATGCTAATTTTCTTTATCAGGTATCTAGTTTTAGTCGTATGGTTAGTGTTACTGAGGGTCAAATATTTATGTGTATTTTACCAATTTGGCATTCATTTCAGAGATCGTTTTCTTATAATATTTTTCTTAAAGGTATGACTTGTTTATTTTCAAGTATTGTTCCAAGGAAGATGCTTGATGATATTAAAAATATTAATCCTCATTATCTTGCTGCTGTTCCTAGACTTTGGATTGCAGTAAGACAGAATATTTTTAAAGAGCTTGTCAAAAAGTCATTCTTAGCAAGATTATTATTTGAAATTTTTGTTAAAGTAGCATGTTTGCATGATATCTGCTCTAGGATAGTTTTAGGATTGTACCCTAATAATGGATTTGATTTATTCATGCCTATAAAAAAATTTTTAGGAGTTTTGGGTTTAGTAGTTTTATTTCCGCTTAGAAGTTTGGGAGATTTTCTTATTTTTAAAAAAATAAGAAAATTTTTGGGCAACAATTTTATTGTTGGAATTGCTGGTGGGAGTAGTATGTCTTTATCTGTTGCTAGGTTTTTTAATTCAATTGGGATTAAGCTTGCTAATGCTTATGGGTTAACAGAAGCATCTCCTGGTGTTGCATCTAATGAGTATGGGAAATTAATGCTTGGTACTTGTGGCAAAATATTGCCTGGAACTGTTGCTGAAATTAGGGATGAACATGGGAATAAGCTTAAAAAGCCAGGTAAAGGAATCCTATTTATTAAAGGTCCTCAGGTTATGATTGGATATTATCAAGATGAAGATGCTACAAGGCGGGTTATTGGAGCTGATGGATTTTTAGATACGGGGGATATTGTTAAGTTGTCAAAGGATAATGTTGTTCAGGTAATAGGGAGAGAAAAAGATACTATTGTTTTAAATAATGGAGAAAATATTGAACCTATGCCAATTGAAATTAAGCTTGAAGAATCTTTATTGATTGAAAAAGCTGTTGTTGTGGGGCAGGATCAAAAATTTTTAGGGGCATTAATTCTTCCTAATTTTGAAGAAGTGAATAAATATTTAGAGAGCATAGGTCAGAAAATTCTTGATGCTCACAATAAGCGACAGATTATTGCAAATAACATTGTTCTTAAAGCTATTAATGATGAGATAAAAAAACTTATTAATAGAACTAATGGATTTAAGCCTTTTGAGCAAGTATTAAAGTTTGTCCTTTTAGAAAAACCATTTGAGATAGGTAAAGAGATGTCTGTTAAGATGGATGTTAAACGTAATTATATTTTAGATTTTTATAGAAATGAGATAAAGAATTTATTTTCTTAAATTATTTTAGTGTTATTTCAAGTTCATTGATGTCTTTTAATTTTGTGTTAGGTGGGTGAGATTGTTTATATACAAAACCATTGCCGTTTACCTTAATTTTTATGTTTTTATAGTTTTTTAAAATTTTTATTAGATCTCTTTTTGAGACCCCTGTAAAGTTTGGTAAAGCTCCTGTTTTTTCGTATTTTATTGTAGGTTTTGATATGCTAATTCTTGAAGAAATTTTGATTTCATTGTATGCATTTTTATTATTTCTATGTTCAATCAATTCTATTATTTCTTTTGCCATTGGTGCAGCAATTCTTGTTCCATATATTATCTTTTTAGGATATCTATACACAATGTATATAATGTATTTTGGATTTTCTGTAGGATATATTACTAGTATTGAGGATGTATAGTCTTCTTCTGAGTATTTTCCTGTATTTTTATCAATTACTTGAGAAGTTCCACTTTTTGCGGAAATACTTAAGTTTTTCATTTTAAGTTTTGGTATTCCTCCTTTATTTACAACTTCTTGCATCATTTTTAAAACTTTTTTTGCTGTATTAGTAGATATTACTTTTTTAATTTCTTCTTTTTGAAATTTTTGAATTGTATTTTCCATTTCATCGCTTATCTTTTTTATGATTTTGGGTTTTAACATAATTCCGTTATTGCTTAATATGCTAGCAGCTTGTAGTATTTGAATAGCAGATACTCCTATTTCTTGTCCAAATCCGATTGTGGCTTTGCTTCGTCCTGACCATTTTGAATAGTGAGTTAGGAGACCTTTTGTCTCTCCGGGGAAAGGAAATCCTACTTTTTCTCCAAAGCCAAAGTCTATTAATTTGTTATAGAAATATTCGTTACTTACTTTATCTGTAATGTGGGCTATTCCTACATTTGATGAATAAATTAGGATTCCACTAGGATTGATGTAGTCATAAGGAGGATTTAAAGTTTTGATTGTAACTATTTCACCTGATTTGAATTTTTTTTGGTATACACCGTTATCTAGAAATTTTTCATTTGATTTTAATAATCCACTGTCTAAGAGGATAGCTACTGTAAAAATTTTGTTAATACTTCCAGGCTCATAGGTAAGAGAGGTGGCAAAATTGTGCCATATTTCTTTAGAATAATTTGAATAGTAATTGGCATCATATTGTGGAAGTTGAAGCATTGATAAAATTTCTCCATTCTTAGCATCCATTACTATGGCAATCATGTTTTCAGGTTGATTTTCTTTAAAGTATTTTTTTGCTATTTGATTTATATTTTTTTGCAGGTCTATGTCTATTGTTAAGTATATGTTGTTTGTACTTAATTTTTCGTTTATAGATTTTTGTTTAGTGAGATCCCCATTTAATATGCTATTTAGAGACAGTTCAAGGCCTTCAAGCCCAATGTTATCAGTTCCTACAAAACCTGTAATGTTGCTTGTTAGTTCTTTAAATGGATAAATTCTTGTATAGTCTGGATAAAGTATGATGTCTTTTAATCTGCCTTCTGATTGAATTCTTTTAATTAATTCAGATTCTTCCCTTGTTACTTTTCTTTTTATATATGTGAATCCTTTTTTTGAGGACAGTTTTTTTTTTAGTGTTTGAGGATCAATTTTCAGTATTGCTCCAAGGGTTTCTGATATACTTACAATATTTTTTATTTTATTTGGGTAAGTTCCTATTGAATGTGATTTTGAAGAGAATGCTATTATTTTACCATTTCTGTCATAAATATTTCCTCTTCTTGAGATGTAATTTATATTTTGGTTGAAATATGGTATATCTTTTGAGGACATTAGCATAAAATATTTATAAATGGTTAAAAGTGTTATTATTAGGAAAGCTATGAGAACTATATTTAATCTTAAGTTGCTGGCAAAATTTTTACGCATTAAGTATTTAGGTGCTCCTTATAAGTAATAAATATTTAACAGTTTAAGATTAATGTTTGATTAATTTCTTCTCATATTTATAATATTATATTATGAAAAGATTGAATTTTAAATTAGTAGAGGTTTAAATATAGTGGATGTCAGAACTTTAAAAGGGTTTAGAGATTACTTGCCAAAAGAAGCGTTGATTCGTACTCATATTATAAGGCAAATACATAGTGTTCTTGCTTCATATAATTTTGATTTGATGGATACTCCTATTCTTGAGTATTCTGAATTTTTATTAAGGAAAAGCGGGGATGAGATAGAGAAACAAATCTATCGATTTAAAGATAATGGGGATAGAGATGTTTCTATGCGTTTTGATTTAACGGTTCCTTTTGCAAGATTTATGGCTACTAATAGAAATAAGCTTAAATTTCCTTTCAGAAGATCTCAACTGGGAAGAGTGTTTAGGGGGGAAACCCCTCAGAAGGGTAGATATAGAGAATTTCTACAGTTTGATTTTGATATAGTTGGTGAGGATACTTTTCGTGGTGATGCTGAGATTCTATCTGTTGTTTATTGTGGGCTTGAAGATGTTTTTTTAAATTTCATAGAAGGTATTAATAGAAAGTTTATTGTCCACTTTTCTCACATTGGGATATTGAAAGCTTATATTGATAAATTGGGGTTAAAAGATGCTACTGTCTTTATTTTAAGAAATGTAGATAAATTAGATAAGATAGGAATTGAGAATGTGAGAGAAAATTTGCTTTTACAGATAAGCGAAAAACATGTTGATTTAATATTAGAATTTATAAATTTACAAGGGACTTTTTGGGATAAATTGAAGACATTAAAAGGTATTTTAGAACATAATAATGATATTAAAAGGATTGAAGAGATCTTTATACATCTTAGTGAATTGGGAATTCAGGATGCATTTAACTTTAATCTTAAAATAGTTCGTGGACTTGATTATTATACCGGGCTTGTATTTGAGGCTAAGATGACAGGCATTGATATGGGAAGTATTTGTAGTGGTGGAAGATACAATAATTTATTATCTTTATTTTCTAACTCGTTACAAAAAGTTTCAGGGGTTGGGGGCTCTTTTGGTGTTGATAGGATTCACAATATAATTGATAGTGACAAATTTAATTACATTAAGTTGTTTGTTGTTAAAGCCAGTTCGAGGGTATTAATTGTTAACATAGATTCTGGTTTGCAAGATTATTATTATAAACTTGCAGATAAATTTAGAAGACATGATTATTCTAAGGTAAACAATATTGCTTGTGAGGTATATCCAAAGAATAAGGATGGTAAAAATATTAAGGAGCAAATAGAATATGCTCTTGATAAGGCTATAAGATTTTTATTTTTTATAGGGCAAGAGGAATATAAAGAAGATAAGATAAAGGTAAGAGATTTAACTAAAAAGGAAGAGTTGTTATTGTCTTTTGATGAGGCTATAAAATTTGTTAAAGGAAATGACAAATTTTTGTTCACGCCTTTTTAGCTTAAAAGTATGTAAGCTTTAATAGCTTTATTTGTTAGTCATAAAATTAATTCTTTTTTTCTCTATTTTGCGTATTGTGATTGCATTTAGAGTTAGTTCTTTTGTGTTATAGTTATAGTCTATTTGGCCAAGTATTTCAGCAGAGTCTTTGAAATCAATGTCGATATCAAAAGTAGTTTTTGTTGTTATTATTCCTTCAAGAGTATTTTTGTTATATCCGACATAAAAGTCAAAGTAGGTTATGTTATCTTTCTTTTCAATATTGTTTATAATTCCTGACCATTTTATATATACATTTGAATAAATTGATGGGTTATTTTGAATTTCTTTTAAAGATAAATAGTCGTTGAATGTAATAAAGTCTGGTCTTGAGATAAAACTTGCTAAATTTTTAGCTTTAAGTTTAATTGATTCTGATGCATTTGAGTTTAATATTTTATTTATTTCAATTCTTGCAAAATTATCTTTGCCTTTTTTTAGATAAGTTTTTATCTTTTGAAATGAATTTTTGATTTCAGTTTCAGTAAGTATGAATACAAATTGTCCTTCATGGTTTTTAATTTTTTCTTTGTCATTTATTTTAATATCATCAATGTATGCTGCAATATTGTTTATAGATTTGTTTTCTTTTGAGGTAGAATCATTTAATGTTATTTTAATTGTTTCTTTATAATATGTAAATAAGAATATTATTGCTATTACTAAGAATGCAAGGCTTGATATTGTGAAGGACTTTATTAATTGAGATAGGTTGTATCTTGTTTTTACTTTAATTTCAGGAAATAGTTTGGCATATAGTTTATTTTTATTCAGGAATAGTGTTCCTTGAATAGGATTTTTTCGAATGGTTTCTAAAGAGAGTTCTGATCGTTTTATTGCTTGATTTTCTTCTATCATTTTAAGCCATATCTGTATAGCCTTGTCTTCTTTGCCTTGGGCTGCCAGTAGTATTGCAATTGATTGCTTGACATCTGGTTCTGTTGGATTTAAAGTATAAGCTTTCTTTAGATATGTTTGAGCATTTCCTAAATTTCCTATTCTAAGATAAGATATTCCTAAAATATAATGATAGAAATAGTGATTCTTGTAAAAGAAAATTTCCTTTTCTAAAAGTTTTATTACATCTGAGTATCTCTGAGAGTTATAATAGCGAATAGATTTGTTAATAAGTTTATTAGGTTCCATTTTCATAAAGTTGAAGTTACCCTCATGATTATTATTTTGAATATTTTTCACATAAATTTTATCTTAAAAAAATAATAAATAGAATATTGTTTTTTGTTTTAAAGGGGCCGGTTTGACTAAAAACTTATTAATGTTATAATTATATAAACTCATTTGGAATTTATACATATTTTAAAGTGGTAGGAATGTGTCATCAGAAAAAATCGCGGAATTAATCAAGGATGTTTATTTAAGTTTCAGGAAAGGTGATTTTAAAACAGCCTTAATGAAATCAGAAGAAGCACATTCTCTTGATTTTGATAATATTGAGGTTTTAACGGCTTTAAAAAGTTCTGTATATTGGAGTGGCCAGGTTGAAAGCCTTGACCGGATAGATAAAGACTATGAAAAGGCTGAGTTTTTAATAAGAGAGTGGAATAATTTTGCTAGAAGATATTTAAAAAAGATGAATTTTGATTTTATTCAAGGCCGGAACTCAATTAAGTATTTTGTATTTCAATTATGCTTAACTATATATAAAGATATATATAAATTACAACCAGAAAATTTAGATATTTTGATAAAGATTGCTAAGTCTTATAAGGGAATGGGAAATTATGAGAGGGCTATAGCAGTTTTTTTGCAGATATTAGGCGATGCGAAAGAAAATGCAGATGTAGTTGCTGAGCTTGCTGATTCTTATGCTCTTATTGATGAAATTAAAGAGGCTAAAGTATTATTTAGAGAGGCTTTTTTTATTAATCCTCAAAAGATAGATATAGATGCACTTGAATCTGAGATGATACTTAAGTTAATAGAAGCTATTAAGAGTGATAGGAATATTTCTGATACCCTTATTAAGGAGTGGATACCCGTTTATGGTGCATTAAATGGTGTGTTTAATATAAAAAGAGAATTAAGGCCTATTGAGCTTGGTCATTTAAAGCAGTCTGTTTATAGCTTGCGTAATGAGCTTAAGGAGAAGTCTTATAGATCAATAAATGAGAGCATATTGCTTCCAAGGCTTATCAATAAATATTTTTGGCTTATTGATCATTATGTAAGGATAAAAGAAGATCGTGTCCGAATTGATGAAATTTTATCTTATATTAAAGAAATAGATATAGGAATATATCAGCAGTATGTCAATTAGTTTGGTTTTAATAAAATTGGTATTAGGAGAGTTGAATGTCTAACACTACTATAGAAAGATTGGATAATATCTTGCAAGAGGATAAGTGGACAAGAATAGTTGTTAATAATTATTCTCTTGCAAAGATAAGAGAATTGGATGAGTTAATAGATAATATAATTTCTGAAAATTTAACAGAGGAAGCTTTAGATATTTGTGGTAAACATTTAAAGGATGTCAAGAAGAGTATTGCTGGTCTTTATATTTCAGGCATGCTTATATATAGTAGAAGGCCACTTAATGATATGAGTTTGCTTACGGTTTTGGACTTGTTTTCTCAAAATTTGAGGTGGTCTCTTGTTGAACATATATGTCATAAGATGCTTTTAACTTCTGAAAATAAGCATGCACTTTACACGCTTGCAAAGATATATTCGCAAAATAACGAGAATGAGAAATTACCAGATATTTGGATTCGTATTGTTGAAGCTGATGTTGATGATACTGTATTTGTAAGGCAACTTGCTATGCATTATGAGAATATTGATTTGCAAAAATCAATATATTTTTTTAGAAAAGCCATTTATCGTTTTATTGATAAAAAACAAATGTCAGGCATTAGAGAAATATGGTCTAAATTGATTCGATATACTTCTGATGATTTTGATTCTTTTCTTCTAATACTTCAGAAAGTTGAAAAAGAACTTGGTTTTAAGAAAGCTGTGGTTCTTTATGAAGATTTATATGAGCATTATTCTGTAAGTGGAAATGTTGATGAAACAATAGAAATTTTAAAGGGAATTTTAAAGCTTGACCATAAAAATCAGAAAGCAAGAGAAAATTTAGTTATTTTTTTAAGAGAAAAATATAAGGATATTAAAAATATTGGGGAATACCTTGAAAAATCTGATATCGAAAACTTAGATAAAAATTTTGTTGATGTTTATTCTGATTTTGAAAAGTATTTATTTTTTGCTAAAGGCAATTTTGTATATCATCAGACTTGGTTTGTAGGAATAGTTAAGGATGTAAATGAACAAGGGATTGTGGTTGATTTTGTTTCTAAGCGTGGACATTTTATTAGTTTTGATATGGCTATTTCTGCTTTAGCTCCTCTTGAAAAAGAAAATATTAGGGTTTTAAAGGCGATTAAGCCAAAAGAAGAGCTTGTAGAGAGTTTAAAGAAAGATATTGAATGGGCCTTAAGAGTAATTATTAAAAGTTATAAGTCAATTGATCTTAAAGGAATTAAAAGAGAACTTGTTCCAAGTTTGATGACTAAGAGCGCGTGGAATGCTTGGAGTGTGAAAGCTAAGCAAATTTTAAGAGATAATCCTCATTTTGTTATGGCATCTGGAAAAGCTGACTTTTATATGTATAATGAGAGGGCTTCTAACTTTAATGAAAAAGTTTATGATAAGTTTAAAATAGAAAAAGATTTTTACAAAAGATATGAAATTTTTATGCACTATTGTACAGCAGGTGGTGTTATAAAGGATTGGCATATTGAAGAGGAAATGCTTAATTATTTTTTAATTTATGTTAATAATTTTACAAAGGTTGATCATTATGTTATAAGTTCTTATGTAATACTTAAATCTTTAAAAAACTCTGAGAGTGGCATTGCGTTGAAAGTTAATATTGAAAAAGATATTAACTTGGAGGTTCTCTTAAGAGAATATTCCAAAAATATAGTCGATCTTTTTGATTCAATTTTGAATGCGGAGATTAAAAAAGAGTTGGTATCTTTAATTAAAGAAGAGTTGATTGATTGGGTTGATTATTATAAACAGCTTTTTCCTTATTATATTAATAAAAAATTGATAGATTCTCTTTACAAGGAAGATGTAAAAGAAATCGAACAGCTTTTTAATTATGTTATAAAAAATTATAAAATCTATAAGGATGCTTATATTTGGATTTTAAAGCATTATACTGTTTATTCATTAAATTTGGATTATTCTGATTCAGAGTTGTTAGTAAGTTTAATCAAGATTTTAACAGGCAGTGTTGTCAAGATTAATAATAAAAATAATTCTGTTGCTAATAAGAGAATTTATAAGATGGTAATTAATCTTTTGATTAAGGATAAATACCTTAATATTGTTTTAAGTAAAGTCATGGATGAAGAACTTGCCAAAAGGGTATATATGACGTGTTTTTATATAAGAGATTTTCCTCCAAAGGATCTCTTACATATTAAATCTGCAATAAGAACTGTGTTTGGTGATATTGAATTTGAAGATGAGAAAATGCAATTTGCAGGAGATAAAGTTGAGATAGGATTTTTAACTATTTTAAGTTCTCTTAGTAAAAAGCAAAAGGAATTGCAGTATTTAAAGGATGTAGAAATACCGGAGAATTCTAAGGAAATTGGTAAGGCGCGTGAGCTTGGTGATTTAAAAGAAAATGCAGAGTATCATTCGGCAAAGGAAAGACAGCAATTCTTAACAAAAAGATTAAATTTTCTTATGTCAGAAATAGATGTTGCAAAAGTTGTTGATATTAAAGAGCTTCAAAGTTCTGTTGTTGGGTTTGGAACAAAGGTTACTATGATTAATAAAGATACTGAAAAAGAAGAGTTTTATTTGATATTTGGACCTTGGGAATCAAATCCTGATGAAGGTATTATATCTTATAAATCTCCTTTTGGAGAGAATTTATTAGATGCAAAAGAAGGGGACAATCTTGATTTTGTAATAAATAATACTCATTTTAGATATCATGTTAAAAAAATAGAACCTGCCAAAATTGATTAAAAGGAGTAAGATGTCAAAATTAAAAGATAAAATAGATAATTCTTTAGATGACAGATTAAGTAGAGAAAAAGCTATTGAGCTTGTTAGGGTTCAGATAGAAAAGGATTTTGGCAAAGGAAGTCTTATCAAGATGGGAGAATCTCCTGTAGGCAAGGGTATAAAGAGCATATCCAGTGGTTCTATTTTACTTGATGAGGCAATTGGTGTTGGGGGATATCCAATGGGAAGAATAGTAGAAATTTTCGGTCCTGAATCTTCTGGTAAGACTACTTTAACTCTTCAAGCAATTGCTGAAGTTCAGAAGAGTGGTGGGATAGCAGCTTTTATTGATGCTGAGCATGCTCTTGATCCTGTTTATGCAAAAGCTTTAGGTGTTAATATTGATGAACTTTGGCTTAGTCAGCCTGATACAGGTGAGCAAGCTCTTGAAATTGCTGAGTATTTAATTAGGAGTGGTGGAGTTGATTTAATTGTTATTGATTCTGTTGCAGCTTTGACACCACAGGCAGAGATTGATGGAGAGATGGGAGATTCTCAGATTGGTCTTCAAGCAAGATTAATGAGTAAGGCTTTAAGGAAGATTACTGGTATACTTTCAAAATCTAATACTTGTATTATGTTTATTAATCAAATAAGAATGAAAATTGGTGTTATGTTTGGCAATCCAGAGACTACTACCGGAGGGAATGCTTTAAAATTTTATTCTTCTCTTCGTCTTGAAGTTAGGAAGATTGAGCAAGTAACAGGAACTTCTGCAGATGATGTTATTGGAAACAAAATAAGAGTTAAGGTTGTAAAGAATAAGGTAGCTCCTCCTTTTCGTAAGGTAGAGCTTGTAATTTATTTTGGGAAAGGTATTTCTCGTGAAGCAAGTATATTGGATGCTTCAATTAAGTATAATTTAATACAGAAAACAGGTTCTTGGTATTCTATGGGAAATGATAAATTAGGACAAGGTAGAGAGAGTGCTGTGAATTATCTCATTAAAGAAAAAGAACTTACTAATAAACTTGAGAGTAAGCTTAGAAAGATAATTTTTGAAGGTCTCAATCAAGATTTTTCTGAAGTTGGTATGCTTAATGTTGAAAAAGATAAAGGCTAGAATAGTGAGTTTAGATGATTATTTGATTGTTTGTGGTGATTTTAAAGGTAAAATAGAGAGTTTTTTTGATTATATAGTACGTAGGAGAGATCTTTTAAAGGCTTTTAGTTTAAATAAAATAATAGAAGATTTTTTAATATTTTCTGATAGTCTTGAAATGGATGTTAAAGAGTTAATTAGATTTTATTCTTTTGCGACTAGTTTGCTTTATTTAAAGACACAAATTTTTTATCCAGTAAAGTTAAGAGATAAAAAGCTAGTTGAAAGGGCAGTAGTGAGGAAATTAATAAGTTTTAGTGAAAAGTATGAGAAATTTAAGGCCAAGAGTCAGAATTTGAAAGATGGTGTGTATTTAAGTGCATCTAAGGTTCCTTTTTTTCGCAAAAATAGTTTCTTTGTGGAAAGTGTGGATAGTCTTCAGAGTTGTGTATCTGAAATTAAAGCCTTTAAGTGTAGAGTCAGGAGGTCATCAAGGATAAGCAAAAAGAACGATGATATTTTATGTAATACTAAAAGGTCTAATGTTATTTTAGGTACATATGATGCTAGAATTTTAGATAAAAAAACAAGAGTTATTTCTATTTTAGCTAAGGAAGATAATTTTATTTTTGAGTTTTTGTTGGACCCTGGTGATAAGTGTTATTTTTTTGACCGATTTTGTTATTTCTTAGTTGTCCTTGAATATAAAATGTTAGATGTTATAGACATAGTTTATGTGGATGGTAAGCTAGTTTTAAGAAAGGGAAGAAGTATTGATAAATATGAACAGCAAAGGGCTTAGGGTTCATGTTTTTTTAGCAGATAAGGGTATAGGCTCTAGAAGATTTTGTGAAGATCTCATAAGAAAAAATCTTGTCAGAATAAATGGCAGTTTTGCGAAGCTTGGGGATAAAGTGTTCTTAGGTGATAGGGTAAAGTGTAAGGATCAGATATTTGTTTTTAGGAGAGTTTCCAAAATTGAGAGTAAGATTTATATAGCGCTGCATAAGCCTAAAAATTATTTGTGTTCTAATTTTGATCCAAATGGAAGAAAGTTGGCAATATCTTTAGTCCAACCTTTGTTTAAGGAACGTTTATTCTCAGTTGGTAGACTTGATTTTAAAAGTTCTGGGCTTTTACTTTTCACTAATGATGGCTGGTTTGCAAATGGTATTTTGCATCCAATGAGGGAAGTTGAGAAAGAGTATATTGTTGAGTCAAAAAAGGCTATTAATGAGGATTTGCTTATTAATTTTAAACGTGGAGTAAAGATAGAAAGGGAAATTTTTAAGTTAAAATCTTATGTAATGCTTGGTGATAGTTCTGTTAGGTTGGTTTTAACGGAAGGTAAAAATAGGGAAATTAGGAAAGTTTTTTTAAGTAAGAATATTTTTTTGAAGAAAATTCACAGAATTAGAATAGGTAATATTAAATTAGATAATTTAAAGGAGGGACAAATTAAAGTTCTTTCTTTAGCTAAAATTAATAGATTGAAGGCACAGCTTTTGGGGGGAGTGTTAAGTGATAATAGCAATTGATGGCCCTTCTGCTTCAGGAAAAAGTTCGGTTGCGAAAGAATTAGGGATTAGATTAGGTTTTAGGTTTATTAGTTCTGGTTATTTTTATAGAATAATAACTTTAATTGCTCAAAGGTTTACTTTAAACGAGTATGATTTGCTTAGTGAGAGCAAAATTTTGGAACTTATATCACAAAATGATGTTAAATTTGATGGTGTTGATTTTTTACTTAATGGTATAAATGTTATAAATCATATTTTAAATGAAAAGATAGATCTTCAGGTTTCTCTTTATTCTTCTTATATGGGTGTTAGGAAGTTTGTGAATAAAAAATTAAGAGAACTAGTTAAATTGAAGGATGATGATTATATAATAGAGGGTAGGGATATTACTACGGTAATTTTTCCAGAAGCTAGGGTTAAGGTATATCTTGATGCTTCCGTGAAAGTTCGGGCTTTAAGGCGGTATAATCAAAGAGATGGGGATGTGGCTTTAAATGAATTAGAACATGCACTTGAGAGGCGAGATAAAATTGATCAAAATAAAGAGTATGGTAAATTGAAACTAGCCAAAGAAGTTTTTTATATAGATACGAGTTATAAATGCTTAGACGATGTATGTGATATTATCATAAGGACATTTAATTTGAAAAAAAAGTGATAGAGAGGTGAGGATGGAAAATCAAGAAGATTTACAAGAAAATTATCTAAAGGTTCTTGAAAAAATAGAACTGGGTAGTAATGTTGCTGGTGTTGTTATAAATATCATGAAAGATTATGTGCTTGTAGATATTGGTTATAAGTCTGAAGGTTTTATTAGAATTGATGAATTTGAAACCATTCCAAGTGTTGGGAACAAACTTAATGCAATAGTTACGAAGATAGGGGGAGAGTTGGGATTAGTTCTTAGTGTTACAAAGCTTGATTCTCTTAATTTGCAAGATAAGGTTGATGAGTATATTGCAAATAAAAAAGTGCTTAAAGGTAAGGTGTTGGTTGAGCTTTCAAGTGGCTATAAGATTCAAATTAATGAAGATGTAGTAGGATTTATGCCGTCTTATTTAAGCTCTAAGTCTAGGGATGAAAGATTAAAAAGAGGCTCAGTTATTGAGTTTTATATTGTTCAAGCGGATAAAACAGATGGTTTTAAACTGATTCTTGATAGACGGTCTTTGGAGAGAGATCGGGAGGTTGTGAAGAAAAAAGAATTTGTTAGTTCTTGTAGTGAGGGAGATATCGTCGATGGAATTGTTGAAAGAATTACTGATTATGGTGCTATTATAAGAGTTAAGAATCTTGTTTTAGGAGTATTGCATAAAAGAAATATTGCATTTAGTCGTGTTGAAAATGTTGAGGATTTTATTCGTGTTGGTGATAAATTAAGATTAAAAATTATCAAATTAAGTTTAAATGTGGGGAAGATGGAGTTGTCCCTTAAAGATTTGAAGACAAATCCTTGGGACTCTGTTGAATCTAAGTATAAGGTTGAAAGTATTGTGAAGGGTAAAGTTGTCAAAATATTGCCCTTTGGAGCTGTAGTTGAACTTGATAGTGAGATATCAGGATTTTTGCATATAAGTAATTTTTCTTGGGTAAGAGTTATAAAAAGTCCCCAAGAATTAGTTAAAGTTGGACAAATTGTAGAAGTTAAAATTTTGGAGATAGACAAAGAAAATCAAAAAATATCTTTAGGCATTAAGCAAGTTAATGATAATCCGTGGAATAGTTTATATGAAAGATGTGCTGTTGGTAAGGTTGTGCAGGGTATTGTTAAAAATATTACAAAGACGGGTGCTTTTGTTAGTCTTGAAGAAGGTATAGATGCATATATTAGTAAGTTCGACATTTCCTGGATTGATGAGGTTAATCCCGAGGAATACTTTAAGTTGGGAAGTTCAATTAATGGTAAAGTTATTGAATTTGATGCAAAGAAGCAAAATATTAGGTTGGGAATTAAACAGTTGGAAGAAAATCCTTGGGATGATTTTTCTAAGAGCTATAAGAGAGGTGATATTCTTGAGGTTGAAATTGTGGAGAAGAAATCAAAAGGAGTTCAGGTAAGAGTTTATGGGAAAATAATGGGATTTATCAGTAAAATTCAACTTGGAGATACTAAAGAGTCCAGTTTAGATACTTTTGAAAGTTTGAGTATTGGGGACAAACTTAAAGTTATGATTACTAATATTGACTTTAAAAATAAATTAGTTTTGCTTTCTTATAGAGCATATAAGGAGCAAAAATCAAGCGAAGAAATTTCTTCTTATTTGTTTAAGGAAAATGATGAGGAGTCTTATAGGCCATTTGAAGATCTATTGAAGAGGAATTCTGATGTTTAAAAGTAAATTTTTTATAGGCATTCTTACAGTTATTGTTTTTTTGGCAGTTATAGCTTTTTTTTATGTTTCTGTGGATGTAGATTATGTCAAGACAGGAGGGGAAGTAGTAGAGAACCTGGAGAGGGATTTAAATATTTATTTAAGAACAAAGGATGAAGAAGAAAAACGTAAATTAGAATTTAAGATAGAGGCAGCTATAAGTGATGGACATGATATTGCATATGAATTTATTCCTCGTTTTTATCTTGCAAGGTCTACTTATTTCCAAAACAAAGGTTTATATAAGAAAGCTATTGATGATTTAGATATGATTATTGATTCCAAGTGGATTGAAAGAGATCTTGCCTATATTAATAAAGCTGTGGTTTATGAAAAAATGGGACAACCGGAGAATGCTTTATTGATATATGATGATGTGATTAAGCAGACTAGATTGGATTTTATTAAAATTAGGGCTTTGCTTAGTAAAGCGGCATTAATTGAAGTTAGAGATAAAAAGTTGGCTGTTGAGATATATGAAAAAATTTCTAATTTTTCTTATGAAAATAACTTATATATTAATCTTGCTAAGAATAAGCTTTTGCAGCTTAGATGAGCTGGTTTATTTTTTATTTTAGAATGAAAAGTTTTTATAAAAATATATTTTTGGTTTTTTTATTATTCATATTTTCTTGTGGACTTGATAATATAATTCTAGTCGATTCTCCACTAAAGATTGATAATAGAGCTTCTAGGGATGTTCTTGCTTTTGCGTTACCTTCTTTTTATTTTGATAATAACGATAATGCTAAGGTTAAAGGTTTTGATATATATTATAAATTTTATCCAGAAGGTTCAAATTATCATTCTGATGGATTTACAAAGAGTGTTCAAAGAGATTTTAATGCTTTAAAGAGTGTTTTTAATAATGTTAATGCATTTAATGAAAGAGGATTTTATAAAATCAATTTGGATGATGATCATTTTTCGGGGAAACCGACTGTGAAATTGAACAAAAGTTGGATTCAAGGAAAATTTCCTTTATATTTTGAACTTGATTTTGGAAACTTGAGAAAAAGTACTCCTGGTTCAGTTTTATTTAGTATAAAGAAGGGTAATGATTTTTCAGCGCCTCTTATAGGAGATGTTAAGACAGTGTATAGATCTTATACTGTTGATGGTTTTTACGTTGAATTTTCTGAAGCTTTAAAAAAATCTAAATTACTAGATAGTGATGAGAGACCATTTGATCTTAAGCAAATTAGTAATGACTTTTTTACAAAAGATGTTTTTCCTAAGTATAATTTGGTAATTTTTGTTATGGCGGCAGGCAATGCTATTGAAAGTGATTTGTATAGTGTTATTGTAAACATAGGTACTTTGCATAGTTTTGAATTGTTGAATTAGTTCAAGGAAAAATATGGTAACATTTTTTTTGCATTTAATTTTAACCAATATTCTTATTTCTTTTATAGTAAGTTTTTTTGTTGTCGTTTTTGGTATATTAAAGTTTAGATTTTTATTGATTTATTTGGTAAGTTTTTTAGGAGGGGTTCTATTTTTATTTTTTCTACCTCTTTTTTATTTCGATTATTATAATAGGCAAATAAACATTTTATTTTATTTATTTCCAATTGTTGGTTCAATAGTTTTGATCTTTTTATTAAGATTATCTGAGAGCAATAAAAATGATTTATAAGGCAAATTTTGATGTTGCACTTGTATCAGATTTATTGCTAGAGTCAGGTTTAGAGGCTTTAAATATTATTGATAAAGTCAGGTAAATTTAGTGTTACAGGGAAACTAACTGCTCTTAATTTGTTAGTGCTATTGAAAAATATGGTAAGGATAAAATGCTTAATTACTTTAATACTCTGTTGAAAAATGACTTAGTTTATGTTGACAAGATAAAAGAAGAAAAGGAAGCTTTTGGTAAGATAATGGCGCATAGCCATAAGTTTATTGAGGTAGAAACTAGTTTTTGTGTATTTATTCCAAAAAAGAGAAAATAGTTAAAGCTTGTGAGGTTTCATTTATTAAATTTAGGGAATTAATGCCAGATATTGTTTATCATTATGTTGTGTTTGGATATTGGAAAAATAAAGCTGGGGAAGGTATTAGTCTTGAAAATGGGGTTGAAGATATTTTGATTGAATATATTAATGGTAGTTGTTCAATATAATAAGCTTACTAATTGGGTTATTTTATGATATTCTTATTAAAGAAAATATAATTTCCGCTATTTAAGTAGTGAGTAAAAGCGAGGGATTTAGGAGGTTATTTTGGCAGTTATTACTATGAAAAGCCTTTTAGAGGCTGGAGTTCATTTTGGGCATCAGGTAAAAAGGCTTGATCCAAGAATGAAAAGATTTATCTTTTCAGAGAGAAATGAAATACATATTTTGGATTTGCAAAAAACTTTACAAGGTATCAAAGATTCTTATGAACTTGTTCAAAATATTGTAAAGAGTGGTAAGAAAGTTTTGTTTGTTGGAACTAAAAAGCAAGCAAGCGAAATAATTGAGCAGGAGGCTAAAAGAAGTGATATGCCTTATGTTAACAATAGATGGCTTGGTGGAATGCTTTCTAACTTTAATACTATTAAGAAATCAGTTCAAAGATTGAAAAAATTGGAAAAGATGGAAATTGATGGAACTTTTGAGATGATTAGCAAAAAAGAAGTTTCTCAACTTAATCGTGAGAAATTAAAGTTATCTAAAAATTTGACTGGAATTAAAGATATGGAAGAACTTCCTGGTGCTATTTTCATTATTGATCCTAAAAGAGAGCAAATAGTGATTAATGAGGCTAGAAAGATTGGTATTCCTATCATTTCGGTTGTTGATACAAATTGTAACCCAGATGTAATTGACTGTCCAATTCCTGGCAATGATGATGCAATTCGTTCTGTTGCTTTATTTACTAAAATAATATCTGATGCTATTTTGGAAAGTGATAAAGAAGTTGGAATTCAGATAGTTGAAAACTTGAATGAAGAAGATTTAATGAGCCAAATTGAAGTTAAGAATGACAAAAAGGAATTAGAAGGATATAAAGGAGAGTAGTAATATGAGTAGTATTAATCCTCAAGAGGTGAAAAAGCTCAGAGATGCAACTGGGGCTGGATTTGGTGATTGCAAGAAAGCATTAGATGCTGTTGGTGGTGACTTTGAGTTAGCTAAGAAAAAGCTCAGAGAGATGGGTATTGCATCAGCTGATAAAAGAAGTGGTAGAGATGCTAAGGAGGGACGGGTATTCTCTTATGCAAATAAAGCGAGAGTAGGTCTTTTGCTTGTTTCATGTGAAACAGATTTTGTTGCTATTAATAGTGATTTTGTAACTTTTGGAAATCTTTTGATAAGACAATTAGTTGAGAGTGGCAATGATTCTTTAGATGAGCATCAAGAACTTGAAATTAAAAATTTAGCATCTACAATAAAAGAAAATATTTATGTAAATAGAATTTATACTACGAATATTGCATCTAATGAAATTGTAAAAAGTTATCTTCATGGAGAGCAATCTAAGATAGGTGTGTTTATTAAATTAAAAGTAGATAATGTTTCAAAAATAGAAGATGAGAGATTAAATAGTCTTGCAATGGATTTGGCTTTGCATGTAGCAGCTTTTGCTCCACTTTATTTAAGTGTGAATGATATTTCTCCTAGTTATGTCAAAGAGCAGGAAGAAATATTTATGAAACAGTTGGAAGTTGGTGGGAAACCTGAGAATGTAATTAAGGGAATAGTATCTGGAAAACTTAAAAAGCATTTAAGAGAGATTGTTCTTTTAGAACAATCGTTTGTAAAGGATGATAAACTTACTGTTAAGGAGAAGATCGAAGAGGTTGCCAAATCAATTTCGACTGAGATAGAAATAATAGATTTTAAATATTTAAGTGTTGGATAATAATTTATTATTCTTTTGATTTTGAGGGGGCTTGAATGGAGGAATATAAGGCTTTATTGGATGAGAAAATGAATAAAGTTATTTTATCTCTTGAGAGTGAATATAAATCTTTAAGAACAGGTAGAATTAGTAGTACTCTTTTTAATAAAATATCAGTTGATTATTATGGAGAAAAAATCCCTTTAACTAGGGTTGCTAATATTAGTATTCCTGAGGCAAGACTTGTTGTAATTCAACCTTGGGATAAAAGTTTGCTTTCTAAGATAGAGCAGGCCATACTTAATTCAGATCTTTTTATGAATCCTTCAAATGATGGTTCAGTACTTAGAATTAAAGTTCCTGTATTGACTATTGAGAGACGTAAAGAAATAGTAAAACAGGCAAAAAAAATTGCGGATGAATATAAGGTTGCGGCTAGGAATATAAGGCAAGAATTAAATAGTAGAGCTAAGAAACAAGAGAGAGATTCTCAGATTACTGAGGATGATTTACGACGGATTTTGGATGATATTCAAAAAAGTACTAATTTTTATATCAAAAAAATAGAAGAAATTTTTGATTTGAAAACAAAAGAGATAATGGAAATTTGAGTGTATGAGTAGTGATTCCCTTCCAATGCATGTTGGAATCATCATGGATGGAAATAGAAGATGGGCTTTAAAGGAAGGTCTTTCGCTTTTTGAAGGTCATAAAGAAGGTTTAAAGAGAGCCAAGGAGATAGTTCATTATTCTATTAAATTGGGCATAAAATATTTATCTCTTTATATTTTCTCTACTGAAAATTGGAATAGAACAAAATCCGAAATAGAATATTTAATGTTTTTGATTGCCAATTATTTAAGTTCTGAATTTGGGTTTTATAGTGAGAATAATATAAAAATAATAGTATCAGGAGATATTGAAGCTTTAAGTAAAGAAGTAAGGAGAGCAATCATTGATGCTATTGATTTTACAAAAAATTTTGATGGGTTTGTATTGAATTTGGCCATTAATTATGGTGGTCGAAATGAGATAGTAAGAGCTGCTAAGAGAATTCTGAGAAGTGGTTTAAGGTTTGAGACTTTAGATGAGCTTATGTTTTCCAAATTTTTGGATAATCCGGAACTTTGTGATCTTGACCTTTTGATACGTACTGGTGGAGATATGAGAATAAGTAATTTTCTTTTATGGAGAATTGCTTATTGTGAATTTGTTTTTTCAAATGTTTTGTGGCCAGAGTATTCTGTTTCTCATTATGTTAAAGACTTGGCATGTTTTAAGAATAGGAAGAGAAATTTTGGGAAATAAAAGTTTATTTAATTTTGGGCCTAAAAAACTAGCATTTATTGCAAGACTTGGAACATTTTTATTTTTTGTTCCTTTAATTTTATTTTTAATATTTTTTGAGTTTAAGGATTATTTATTGATTAATATTTTAATTTTTATATTTAGTGGAATTTCTGCAAAGGAAGTTAATGATTTGCTTAGAGTTAAGTCTTCTTCTTTATCTAGTGCTTTATCCTTCTTTTTAGGGATAGCTCCTCCAATCTTGACATATGTACATTTTAATATTTTTGATTTGGGTATAAATATAATATTTTATTTGGTTATAACTTTGGTTTTTAGTAATTGGATTGTTAACTTGGTTTTCATTAAAGAGCATGAAATTGTTGATTTTTTATTACAGGCAACTTCTATGATTTTCATACTTATATATCCTGGTGTTTTAATATCGTTTATTGTTGCTATTACTACTTTGCCAAAGGCACCTATTCTTTTATTAATACTTTTCTCTATGGTTAGTGGTAATGATACTTTTGCCTATCTTATTGGATATTTCTTTGGAAAGAATAGTTATAGACCCACAATTATTAGTCCCAATAAAACGATAATGGGATTTTTAGGTGGCGTATTGTTTTCTGTTATTGTTGCAATAGTTGTAGTATTTTTAGGACTTATAAATTTGACTTATGGAGAAGCTATGGTTTTTGGTATTTTAATAGGATTTTTTACTATTATTGGTGATTTATTTGAATCTGGGCTTAAACGTAGTGTAGGAGTGAAAGATTCTGGTAATATTATTCCTGGTAGAGGTGGTGCTCTTGATTCAATTGATTCATATCTTTTAACAGGTCCTATATTTTATCTATGTTTGTCATAATTTTTTGGGAGTAATGTGATGTATATTTTTCTTAATATTTTAGCTTTTACCTTGATAATATTCATTCATGAATTAGGTCATTTTTTATGTGCAAAGCTTTTTAAAGTTAAGGTTGAAGTTTTTTCTATTGGAATAGGGCCTAGCCTTTTTAAAATCAAAATAAAAGAGACAGAGTATAAAGTTTCTCCTATTTTTTTAGGTGGATATTGTAAGCTTAAGGGAGCTGATCACTTAGAAAACGAGATTAAACTCAATAGGCAGCTTGAAGCAGATAAAGATTCTATTTTTGGTATTTCTCATTTTAAGAAAATATTAATATATTTTGCAGGTCCTCTTTTTAATTTAATTTTGGCATTAATTATTTTTATCATGATAGAAATGGTAGGTATTGTTTATTTCGATTACCCTGGTAAAATAAATGTTATTAATAATAATGTTGTAAGTAACTTTAGAGATGGGGACATTATTTTAAGAGTTGATAATCACAATATCAAATATTTTTCTGATTTAAGTAAGTTTGTTTCTTTAAAAGATTCTAAAATGACTTTCACTGTTTTAAGAGATAATAAGAATGTTAGCTTTGAAGAGTATACGAATTTAGATAAACTTTTAAAAGAAATTAGCCCTTGGGTAGATCTTGTCATTGCTAAAGTTGAAGCAAATTCTCCATTTGGAATTGCAGGTCTTAAACCTAATGATAAGATAATAAGTATCAATGATGTAGTTTTAAATAATAATAAAGATTTAAGTAATTTGATCACTAAGCTTGGTGTTGATGTAGTGAATATTAAATATGAGAGACATGGGGAGATTTTAACTTCAAAGTTGGTATTTCAAGATACTAAGAAAATTTTAGGAATTTCTTTATTGCCTAGTTTAGAAAGGGTACTTAAAACAGATAATTTAATAGTTGCTTTTAAAAATTCTTTTAATAAAGTTTTAAATATTTTGGGTCATATTTTGTATTCCATTGTTGAATTATTTTCTAATTTTAAGAATAATTCTAAAAATGTTGTAGGTCCTATTGGAATAATGAATATTCTTGTTAATTCTTCTTCTATTGGATTTTCATATTGGTTTAATACTATTGCAATTTTAAATTTGCTTATTGCTGGTATGAATTTATTTTTTTTTGTGGTTCCAATGTTTGATGGAGGTCAGATTTTTATCAGTTTAATTGAGCTTTTGCGAGGGAAACGATTTAGTGCAAAATTTATTTATTACTTTTATTTTGTTGGCATTTTATTGGTATTGAGTCTTTTTATACTAGGCTTCGTAAATGATTTACGCAGTATTTTAGGCTAATGATTTGATGTTGTTTTTAAATAAAGAATACTTGATATTTAATCAATGGGAAGTATATATTTTAACATGAACCAAAAGTGAGAGAAAGATGCGATTAAGATTAAAATATGAAAGAAATCGTGCATTCTCATATTTGCTATTGGGCTAAATTTTTTACTTATTGAGTATACTATAGCTCCTAGTGTGTAAAGAATGCCTCCAATGGTTAGCCATAAAAATCCTTGTATAGGAATAGAATTGTAAATGAATTTAATACCAAATATAATAATCCATCCCATAAGTATGAATGTGCATCCATTAATCCATCCAGGACTGTTTACATATATTGATTTGAAAATAATCCCGAAAATAGCAAGTGCCCAAACAGTGCTAAGAATGATTTTTCCATAAAAGTTAGGCAAAAGAATTAAAGAAGGTGGTGTGTATGTCCCTGCTATTAACGTAAATATTGAGATATGATCAAATTTTCTGAAGAGTTCTTTTATTTTACTTTTTTTCGGAAAAATATGATAAAGAGTACTCATTGTATATAGCAATATCATTGATGAGCCATAGATAAGGAATAATACTGCATGGAAATATTTTTTTGAAGTAGTTGATATAGTAATGAGAATCGTTGTTCCTATTATTGATAAAATAATACCAAATAAGTGAGATATTGAGCTAAACAATTCATTTTTAGGTATTACATATTCATATGAGTTGTACTCTTTGTCTTTTTTATACATAAACTTATCCTATATACTTTTACTTTATGTTTTGAGCATACGACGTATGCTTATTCTCACTTTAGGTATGTTAATACAAAAGGAGACATAAATCAAGTGGTTAAAATGTTTTAATTTAAAGAGAAAAGTCAAATGAATGTTATTTTATTTTTCTTCTTAAATTTTTTATGAAAACCTAACTTTTTTTTAAAAAAGACGATATAATATTATTGTTTTAAGTTTTTGAATGGAGAGGCTCAGCGTGATGAATTTTTGCGGGATTCTTAGATTTGCAAATTTACAGAAGTTTTCTAATGCAGTAAGATTGCCAATTTCTATTTTGACAATTTTTTGTTTAATGCTTGGAATCGGTTCTGCAATGTCAAATCCTTCTAATTTGTTTTACATTGATAATTTTGTGTTTAAGGTTATTTTAGGGCTTATAAAGGCTACAAGTAATATTATTATTTTAAATATTCCATTACTTTTTGTTGTAGGAATTGCTGTTGGGATTTCAAGAATACAAAAGGGTCTTGCTGCACTATCAGGTCTTATTGGGTATTTAATTTTCAATGTTACTGAGAATTATTTTCTTGATGTGTTTTCAGTACTTGTTGAGCCTAGTTTAATGTCTTCTGTTGGTCAAACAAATATTCTGGGAATCCAAACTTTAAATACAGGCATTTTGGGTGCTTTAGCAGTTGGACTTTTAGTTGGATATTTACACAATAAATTTTGTTTTGTTAAGTTTCCAGGGCCTTTTAGCTTTTTTTCTGGTTTTCGGTTTGTTCCCATAGTAATTTTTCCTTTTTGTATTTTGTTGGGAGTAGCATTTGTTTTGGTTTGGCCATATCTTAATGCATTAATTACTTATTTTGGATTTTTTATTGCTAAGTTTAACTATTTTGATAGTTTTCTTTATGGATTTTTAAATAGGATGCTCATTCCTTTGGGTCTTCATTCTATTCTTACATTTCCTTTTAATTTTACTCCATTGGGGGGAACTGAAGTTATTAATGGTCAGGTTGTTGGTGGTATTCAAAACATATTTTATGCTCAACTATCAGATCCACATCTTACCAGGTTTTATTCAGGTATTTCTAGATTTAATAGTGGATTTTATCTATCTATTATGTTTGGGCTTCCTGGTGCAGCATTCGGGGTTTATAGAGGAATTATTCATGATGACAAGAGTAAAATATCATCTTTGTTATTTTCAGGTGCTCTTGCAGCTTTTTTAACAGGAATCACAGAACCCTTAGAATTTTTATTTGTTTTTACAGCACCTTTACTTTATTTTGTTCATGCGATTTATACGGGGTTTGCATTATTGATTGCTAATATATTTGATATTTCAGTTGGAGTTACTTTTTCTTCTGGATTTTTTGATTTTTTTATGTTTGGGGTATTACAAGGACATGCGAAGACAAGTTGGATCTATTTATTGCCATTAGGATTTGCATTTTTTATTTTGTATTATTTTACTTTTAAATGGGTTTATAATTATTTTGATTTTCAGATTTTTGGTGTTGGTGAGCCATTTTTTGAGGGTAGTGAAGGTGAGGTTGAAGGAATGGGGATTGCACATCTTTTATCTAAAGGTCTTGGAGGTCTTGATAATATTCAGGAGTTTGACGTTATATCAACAGACTTAAGCTTTGTAGTTTTCAGTTCTGAAATTATATCTGAGGATATCCTTAAAAAAACCGGTGCTTTAAATATTGTTATTATTGATAATAAAATTAGGATTGATTATGGAACGAATGTTTATTATATGAAACAAGCTATTGAAAATTATTCTCCTAAGAAGCTTTTTAAGGCTAGTGTTGTTGTTGCATCTGATAATGTGAGACAAGGAATTAAGGCATATATTGAAATGAAAGAAGATGATAAGCTTGAAAAGCAAGGAGAGACAGGGAAGCTTTATAAGCTTAATAAGGATGATGATTAAGGGATTTATTTGGGGAATTTAAGGGTGTGTGTTTTAAGTTATGGGTTTATCTTAGATAAATTGTTTTTTTATTTATTTTAAATATACTTTTAAGGGAGTTAAAATTTTTAGCAGGGATAGTTTGTTCTAGTTTTATTAGTAAGGGAAATGTATTTTATATCTCAATGTTAAAAGTATCCTTCTTTAAGGATATCTTGTCATAGGATAATTTTTACGGATAGTAGGTTAGAATTTTCAATTCTTCTGGAGGAGTTTTTAAAAAGATTTTTCTCAATATTGAAAAAAAATAGGGATTTTTATATACTTTATATACTATTACTTAAATAATAACTTGATATAGTAGTATTGAAAGCCTTTGTCATAGTTTTTAAAAATCTATGGTGCGATTAAGACCAAAAGGAGTTAAAATGATAAGAAAATATGAGGGTTGTTTTTTATTTAAGAGTGAGGAGATTGAATACAAGGTTGCTTTAGAAGAGGTAAAGCAACAGTTAGTAGCTTTTAATGCTAGTGATGTCGTTGAAAATTCTCTTGGAGAGAGGGCATTAGAATATTCTATTAAGAAGCAAGTACGTGGTAGGTATGAGATAATAGAATTTAAGATGGATAGTGACAATTTAAAAGATCTTGAAGTTCAATTGAAACTGATTAAAAATTTATTAAGATACATGATCTTAATTAAAATTAATAAAAAAGTTAATGTCAAAAAGGTCAAGAGAAGAAATTTTAGGGAAATTAGAGATAGTAGGGATCTTAAAGAAAGAGAATCATCAGAATCTATTGGTAATGTTGATACTAAAACAAATTGAGGAGGTTTTAGATGGCTGATATTAATTCCTTAGTATTGTCAGGTAGACTTACTAGAGATTCTGAGCTTACTTATACTGAGATGGGTATGGCCATTCTCAAATTTGGTTTAGCTAATAATAAAAAAATGAAAAAAAATGATGAATGGGTAGATTATGCACAATTTTTTGATTGTGTAATTTTTTCAAGAAGAGCTGAGAGCCTTAGTATTTTCCTTAAAAAAGGCAAGCAAGTTGTAGTTAGTGGTTCTTTAAGATATGAGAGTTGGCAGGATAAAAGTACTGGTGATAAGAGAAGCAAGTGCAGTGTTTTAGTGGACAATATTCAGATGTTTGGCTCATCTCTTGCTACTCAAGGTACTACTAATAATATTGGTTTTGAAAATGATAAGAAGCCAGATTCGTTTAAAGAGATTGGTTGTGATAACGATTTTAATGAGGATATACCTTTTTAGGAGTTTTAATTTATGTATAAAGATGTAGATTCTAATCAGAGAGAACCAAGAACTGATGGGCATCAGGATGGTTTTAAAAAAAATCCTAATTTTAGATTTTTTAAAAAAAAGACATGCAAATTTTGTGATATGTGCAGAGTCCCTGATTATAAAGAGTTTGATTTCCTTAAAAAGTTTATTACAGATCAAGGGAAAATATTACCTAGGAGAATTACAGGAACTTCTGCTAAGCATCAGAGATCTCTTGCATTAGAAATTAAAAAAGCTAGATATATGGCTTTGCTCCCTTTTGTGAAGAAATAATTAAGGAGATATTATGAAAGTAATCCTAAAAGAAGATTTTATTAATCTAGGAAAAGAAGGTGATGTTGTTGACGTAAAAGATGGTTTTGCAAGAAATTATTTATTGCAAAAAGGTTTTGCTGTTTTTTCAAGTAAACATAATGTTGATATTTTTAATCAAAAAAAGAGAGCAATACTTAAAAGACAAGAAGTAAGAAAAAAAATGGCTCTTGAGCTTAAAGAAAAGCTTGATGAGGTTAAGTTAGAGTTTGTAATGCAGTCTAATGATAGTGACAAGTTGTTTCATAGTATTAATAGCTTAAATATTGCCGATGAGCTTTTAAAGCTTGGATTTGAGATTGAGAGAAAAAAAATAGATATACATCATGGTACATTAAAGTCTTTTGGGATTTATGATGTTACTATTAAGCTTTATGAAGGAATTAATTCTGTAATTAAAGTTGAGATAAAAAGGGAAGCTAAGAAAAGTTATCTTAAAAAGTCTAAGAGTATTGAAAAGAAAGTTTAAGGAAAGAGGTATAGCTTGTGGCTTTTACTTCAGTAGGCACAGCCTCTACCCTTCTTTTTAACGAAGGTGCAGAAAAGGCAGTTATTTCAAGTATATTCTATAATCCAGGGAAAGCGGAAGAAGCATCTTTATATCTAAAGCCAGATGATTTTTATAATCAGAATCATGAAATGATTTTTAAGGCTATGATTTCTCTTTATGAGAAGCGGGAAAATATTGATCCAATAACTGTATTTGAAGAAGTATCTTCTTTGACGCCTAAATCACAGCTTTTAAATAATTTTAAAGCTTTAACGGGATTACAGGATTATTTGAGTTTTCTATCAGGATATCTTCCAACTGATAAAACCATCAATGTTTATGCAAAAATCGTTAAAGAACATCGAATTAGGAGAGATATTTCTAAAATTTCTAGAGAACTCAATGATTTAGCGAATGATTCTACAAAAAAAGTTGATCAATTTGTGGAAGAAGCTCAAAGGCAGATTCTTTCAATTGAATTAGATTATTCTAGTAAGAATCTTAATCATGCAAAAGTTATTGCTGAGAGAGTACATGCTGAAATATATGAGAGAAGCATGAAAAGACGAGAAGCTAATTTTGGCATTCCAAGTGGTTTTAAAAAGGTTGATAGTCTTATTGGAGGTTTTAGGGATAGTGATTTTATTATTATTGGTGCTCGTCCTAGCATTGGCAAAACTGCATTTGCACTTAATATTGCATCAAGTATTGCACTAAGGAATGATAAAAAATGGAAAGTAGGTTTTTTTTCTCTTGAAATGACTTCGGATGCTTTGATTAAAAGAATAATAGCAGCTCAAGCTAATATTGATAGCTTTAAAATTCAGAATGGTATTTTATCTGGTCATGAGATTAAGGCACTAAATGATGTTGTGAATGATATTAGTAATGCTGAGCTTTATATTGAAGATACTGCTAATATTAGCTTATTAACACTTGCAACGCAGGCTAGAAAGCTTAAGAGATTCTCCGGCATAGATATAATATTTGTTGATTACATTAGTCTCATTTCTCTTGAAACTAAAAATATTCCAAGGCATGAACAGGTAGCCTCAATTAGTAAAGCACTCAAAGAACTTGCAAGAGAGCTTAAGATTCCAATTATTGCCCTTTCACAGCTTACAAGAGATACTGAGGGGCGTGAACCCAATCTTGCTAGTTTAAGAGAATCTGGAGCATTAGAGCAAGATGCGGATGTTGTTATTTTACTTCATAGAGATAAGGACTTAAAAAGTGGTTCTGATGATGAGTTAGTGGTAAGTGCTATTGATACCAAGGTTATTGTTGCTAAACATAGAAATGGGCCAACGGGCAGAGCTGATGTATTATTTCTGCCACATGTTGTTAAGTTTGTTAATAAAGAACATGAGCGTGATTATTAACTTTATAGCTTGGTGTTTTTAGAATAGAATTGCTTGAATTTATAATAAAGTGTTATGGTGTGATTTCTATGCCTATTCCAAAGTAGTTAGGAATTAATCTATGTGCTTCTAAAGTATTATTTCCTATGTTGTAAACAATTGGAGAATAAATCGTTTTTGTAAATATTTTTATGTCGTACATTATTTGATTATATCGGATTGTTTTTATTGATATTCCAGTTTCAATTTCAAATCCTGTTTGTATTGTGTCTTTTATTTTTATTGGTCTGTAAATGGCTTTTATATCTTTATTATCTCTATTATGAGATAAGGTTATTCCAAAAGATATGTATAATACTAATAGATCTTTTTTAAATAGTTTGTATATAAGGCCGGATGAAAATCTATTTGTACGATTGTTTATTTGATCTAAATTGGTATCATAATTTGTTGCTATTGAAAAGTAATATTTTAATTGATTTATGATTTTATAATATATTGAATTTCTAGTTTGTAATGGGCTCATGATGTCATATCCAAGGGAAAAGTTTTGGTTTAGAGTATATAAGCTATGTTCCGACATACTTTCATATTCTTCAGTGAAAATTATGCCAAATCCCCCCACACTGAAAAATTGTTCCTTATTTGAAAAATTTTTTATAATAAGATTATTTATTGTGAAAAAGTTTTTAGAATGAAGTCTATATTGAATTCCAATACCAGTTTCTGCTTCTTGTATTTTTGAATATGTTTCTATATTGTTTATCTTACTTTGAGTTTGATAGAAGATTTGTGCTTCAAGTCCAATAGATTTATTTCTAAAATTCATTGCAATGCTTGTCTTGAAAAAATAGTCTGCAAAATAAGATAGGTCTATGTAATTTTCGATGTTTAAAAATTTCATATGTGAATAGTTTATTGCTGCACTTAAAAAACCTCTGTAATTATAATTTTCATAATTTTTAGGCATTGGTCGCAATTGTTTTAGAACAAAATGCACTGCTTTTTGTGCTAGGGTTCCACCCCAGTTTCCGTAAAGTAAGTTTTTCATACCAATGCCTATATCAATGTTTCCAAAATATTGTGTTTCTGATCTTATTAAGTATGAAAAATAATACATAAAGTCAATTTCGAAAAGATCGATTCTTTTTCTTAATTCTTCAGGAGTATCTTTGTATCCTCTAAACGTTAACATATGTGATTCTGCATTTATTATAAAGTTATATTTTGATTCGTAGGTAAATATTAAGGAGCCACTTCTGAGATCATCGAAAAAGTCACAGAATGTAAACCCAAGACAATCATTTAAGTTATTAAAGTAGTATTTGTTAATTCCATCATTTTGATATTTTATTAAATAATTGTAGGCATAAGAGTTTATTACAATCATCATAATTATTATCTTGAGATTAAATTTTGCTAAACACATTTGATGAACTTATATTAATAAGTTGTATCTTATCCTCATCAATATATCATTTTATTTGATATACGTTCAATAATTAATGTTATTAGTGATAATTTTTATCAAATCATTTATAATATTTTATATTTTGTTTTTTTTCTAACTATATTTTTGCATTATATGGTTTAAATTATTTTTGTTTGAGGTTTTGCATGAAAAAAATAGCAATTATTGATGGACTTAGAGCTCCGATTACTAAGTTTGGTGGGGCGTTAAAGGGAATTAATATTGTTGATATATCCGCAGATATTATGAAAGCTTTGCTTGAGAAAAATAATATTGATAAAGTGGATGAAGTTATTATTGGGAATGTAATTTCAGCAGGACTTGGTCAAAATATTGCTAGACAAATTGCTTTGAAGGCGGATTTAGATGAACTTATTCCTGCTTTCACCGTAAATAAAGTTTGTGGTTCCGGACTTAAATCTTTGGAACTTGCTTTTAACTCTATTGCTCTTGGGAATAGTGAGATTGTTTTAGCTGGTGGTGTAGAGGATTTGAGTAATGCGCCTTATCTTATGCCAAGGGCTATCAGATTTGATGGTTTAAAATTTGGGGACTTTAAAATAGAAGACTCAATATATAAAGATGCCTTAGTTGATACTCCAAGTAGTACTGTGATGGGACTTACGGCAGAGAATTTGGCAGAAATGTATGAAATTACAAGAGAAATGCAGGATCAGTTTGCATATAATTCTCATATGAAAGCCATTTCAGCAAGAGATAGCGGATATTTTGACGATGAAATATATCCACTGTCAGTTTTTGATAAAAAGACAAAACTTAAAAATGTTATACGCAGTGATGAAGAGATACGAGATAATTTAAGTTTGGAAAAACTTTCTTCTTTAAAACCTGTTTTTAAAGAAAAAGGGACTGTGACTGCCGGTAATTCTTCTAGTTTAAATGATGGGGCTTGTTTCTTAATATTGGCAAGTGAGGATTTTGTTAAAAAGATGGGAGTAAAACCTTTAGCTTATATTGGTGGTTTTAAAAGTGTAGGATTAAACCCTCTTTATATGGGATTTGGAGCTTACCTTGCTATTGAAGAGATTATAAAGAAATTTAGCTTAACTCCAAGTGAAATTGATTTTATTGAAACAAATGAGGCTTTTGCAGCACAATCTTTAAGTGTTTTGAAAGCTTTACATCAAAAATTTGGCATAAATAATAGTATTGTCAATGTTAATGGTGGAGCTATTGCATTAGGCCATCCGTTTTCAGTTAGTGGTGCAAGAATTTTATTAACTCTTGCACGTCTTATAAGGGTGAATCATAAATCAAAAGGCATTGCATCTCTTTGTATTGGAGGTGGTCAGGGTATAGCTGCTTTCTTGTATAGGTAAAGAGTATTTATTTTTAAACTAGATTTAAATTAAATGTTTTGTTAAAATTTGATGAAGTGATTTAGAGCGATTATCGATATGAAGGTGATTTTTATGAGTAATTTTTTATGTTTTCTGTTATTTTTTGTTGTAGGAATAACTTCTTTTGCTCAAAATAGTCCTATTGTAATTATCAATTTACATAATAACGAAATTATTACTAAAACAGAATTTGATGCTAAATTAGATACATTAAAAAAGACACAAGGTAGAGATTTAAGTAATGTTGAGAAAAAGCAAGTTTTGCAGATCTTAATAGCTGATGTTCTTTTTTCTCAAGAGGCTTTAAAGCAAGGAATTAAAATTGCAGATGAGGAAGTTATTCAGACAATTAAAGCTCAATTTGGACTTGCAAGTCTTGCAGATGATCAGATTAAACAAATGGTAGAAAGTCAGGGTACTAATTGGAATGAGCTTTTATCTTCAATGAAGAGGTCACTTTCTGCACAAAAATTGATTTTGAAGATAGCTCAGCCTAAATTTTCAGAAATAAAAGTGCCAAGCGAAAAAGAAATAATTGAGTATTATGAGGCTAATAAAACTAAATTTGTTAATCCTGATATAGCAAGAATTAGTCATATTTTCTTTTCTTCAAAAGATAAAAAGAGGTCAGAGCTTCTTTCAAAGGCAAAGGATATTGCAAATCAGATAAAATCGAAAAAGATTACCTTTGAGGAGGCTGTAAGGAAATATTCAAGTGATGAGGGTTCTAAGGCTAAAAATGGTGATCTTGGATTTTTGGCAAGAGGTGATCAGAGTGCACAAAATGTGCTTGGATTAGATTTTATTAAAGAAGTTTTTAAGCTTAGTAAGGGAGATATTTCTCAACCAATATCGTCAAAAGAGGGTTTTCATATAGTCAAAATTACTGAAGCATATTCTCAGAGATTTTTGGATCTTAAAGATAAAATATCGCCTAATGTAGATATGACTGTGAAAGATGCCATAAAGAATAATATGATTAATGTTAATCAGCAAAAGATTGTTGCTAAGGTACAACAAGAGATTTATGATAAACTAAATAAATCTGCTAGTATACAAATTTTGGATTCTAGTTTAAAGTAAAAAAGAGCATTTATAATATTAGCTATGGATTTAAGACATAAGGCTAGAGTTTTAGCTTTTCAAAAGATTTACAGTATTGATATTAATTGTAAGGCAAGGGATGATATTTATGATATTCTTAGTCTTGAAGATCATGTAGTGGATTTAGAAGAAGAATTGAAATTATTTTATTCTTTTTTGGTTAATGGTACTTATGATAATTTAGAATCTATTGATAAATTAATTAGTGATATTTCTTTTAATTGGCGTTTAGATCGCATGGATAAGGTTGATCTTGCCATATTGAGGATGAGTGTATATTCACTTAAGTTCCAGAATTTGGAAGTTTCCAAGAGGGTTATAATAGATGAAGCTATTTTAATTGCCAAAAAGTATGGTAGTAAAAATTCTTATAAATTTATTAATGGTATACTTGATGCTTTGTTAAAAAATATGGAGAGCTCGTTTGAAAGTAAATAAAGTATTTTTATTTCTTGTTTTATTTTTGATCTTTTTTATTTCAGTTTTTGTTTACTTAAGTTTTAATCCATATGTTTTATATTTTTTAAAGGGTAAGCGGGATTTTAATGAACTTATTGCAGAAGTTGATGATTATTTGTTAAAGGGAAATTTAGATAGTGCTGAGAAGGCAATAATATTTTGCTCTTATTATGCTGATACCGAATACAATTGGCTTTCTCTTATCAAAAGGGCAAGGCTTTATTCTGTCAGAGTTAAGAATTATTTGTTGATGAGAGATATTTTAGCTCTGGGCGTTAAAAATTTGCCAGGGAATTTAAAGCTTAGGGCACTTGAGGTATATTCGAAACTTAAAGTAGGCGATGTTTTGGAGGCTTATGATATTGCGAAACAGTACCTTCTGGGATACGAGGAATATAAGCATTTGTACGATGAGGCTTTTATTAAAAGTTTGACTTTAAGTTATAAGGGAGAAGATATTAAAAATTTTTTAATCAGAATAGAGCAAGAAAGAGATGCTCTTGCTTTTGAGACTATAGGGTTAAGTCTTCAGAATAATGCATTTTTAATTAATGCAATGCTTTTATATATAGAGAGAAAGGATTTCGATTCTGCCAAAAGAATACTTTCAAAAATAAAGGAAGATAAAGATTTTGCTAGGGAGCTTGCCCATATTTCTTATGGTCTTAATAATTTGGATTTGACTATTTACAATCTTAAGCTTATTAATAATAATAGTGAGCCAAGTTTGATGTTTTTACTGGCAGATGCTTATTTAAAGAAGGGTGATATTAATAATGCTAAGATTGAATATTTAAGACTTTATACTGATTTTCCTGATTATAGCATGATGGTATATCTTGGACTGGCATTTATTGCTAAAAAGGAAAATGACTTTAAGCGAGCTATTGCCTATTTAAATAAGGCTAATGAAAGGTTTAAAGATGATGAAATGATGAGTTATTATTTGGCCAATACTTATTTTGAAGCTAGTGATTATTTTAATGCAAATGAAATTGTAAGAAAGTATAAGGATAATCCTTTGTTTTTTAAACTTTATTTTGTATTGAATTATTCGAATTTTAATTATGAAGCTAAAAAGTCTTTTTTGTGGCGTTTATTTTACAGGTCAAATTGTAGTAGTGATATTGCGCAGCTTTTAGCTTGGAATTTGCTTCTTTATTCTGATATAAGAGATTTAGATTTATTTTTTAAGATTTATAATCCTGTTAATGAAGTTCAAGATTGGTATTATTTTTATAGGTTTTATTATTTTTTTCTTAAACAAGATTTACATGTTGCAGAGAAAGTAATTTTTGATAATCAAGTGGGAAAGTATTTATATGGAGTGTATTATAATCTTGGCGTTTTAAAATTTTATCAAAAAGATTATAAAGCTGCTGAAGAATATTTTGATAAAACAGTTTCTTTTATACCTTTTAACCTTGATGATAAAAGTAAAATGACTTTGGAAGAACGTGAGGATATAGCGAAAATGTATTTAAAGCGTGGAATTAATTATCTTTATTTAGGTAAATTTGAAAATGGACGGGAATCCATTTTGACTTCTTATTCTTTTTACGAGATTAATGAAGGTAAGCTTTATATTAATATGATAGAGATGCTTAAAGAAAGGAATTGAATTTTTGAAGTTAAGATTAAAATCTAGGGAAGAGATTGAAAAAATTAGAGCATCAGCAGTACTTTTGGCGCAGACTCTTTTAGAAATTGAAAAAAATATTGTTCCTGGAGTTAGCACTAGGATGCTTGATAAGATTGCTAGTGATTTTATTACTAAGAATGGGGGTAAAGCTGCTTTTAAAGCATATAATGGATTTAAGGGAGCTATTTGTGCTTCTGTGAATGAAGAAGTTATTCATGGAATTCCTGGAGCAAGAAAACTTAAAGAGGGTGATGTTGTTAGTATTGATTGTGGAGTTGTTTTAGATGGGTTTTATAGTGATATGGCTAAGACTTTTAAGGTGGGTAAAGTAAGTTCTGAGGTTGATAAATTATTGAAAGTGGGGGAAGTCTCTCTTTATAAAGGAATTGCTGAAATGAAAGTTGGTAATCGAATTTTAGATATCTCAAGAGCTATAGAAAATTATATCAAACCATTTGGCTTTGGAATTGTTCGTGAATATACAGGACATGGTGTTGGTTTTGCTTTGCATGAAGAACCAAGCATTCCAAATTATTATGAGCCTTTTTTTAAAAATATTAGAATTCAGGAAGGTATGGTTTTAGCCATTGAGCCGATGGTTAATTTAAAGGGACATAAAGTTTCTCTTAAAAATGATGGTTGGACAGTATTTGCATCTGATTTTAGCTGTTCTGCTCATTTTGAACATACTGTTGCTGTTGTTGATGGGGGGCCTTTGATTTTAAGCAAAATTTAGTAGGTATTAGTTAAATGTTATTTAAAAGATTTGGTTTATATTATGGAGGTGTATAAAATGAAGAAAAATTTTGTTTCTGTGTTTTTTGCTAGCTTATTAGCTTTAGCTACTGGATTTTTTGTTGGAATACATTATTTAGGGTCTGATAAAAATACTATTGTTTTTGCACAGGAAAAAAGCAACGATACTGTGCAGTCTCTTCAAGACTCCTTTAAAAGTGTATCTAAGAAAATTTTACCGTCAACTGTGGAAGTTTATGCTAATGCTGGGGTATCTAGAGTTCGGGATCCTTTTTTCTTATTATTTGATGTGCCGGGACTTAATATTGAGAGAAAGACATATCGAGTTGGTTCTGGAGTAGTTATTGGGAAAGATTCTAAGAAATCAAATTTATTTTATGCGCTTACAAATAGTCATATTGTGGATGATGCTACTGAATTTGATATTGTAACTTATGCTAATAATACTTATAGAGCAAAGCTAGTAGGTATGGATGATAAGAAAGATGTTGCGCTCATTAGTTTTGAGGCTAATGGTGCAGATATTGTAGTAGCTGAACTTGGTGATAGTGACAAACTTGAGGTAGGGGATTGGGTTATAGCTGTTGGGCATCCTCATAACTATAGTTTTTCAGTTACTGCGGGTATTATAAGTGGTCTTCATCGTTCAGCAAATCCTAATTTGAAGGCAAGAAATTCGTTTATTCAAACAGATGCTGCTATTAATCGTGGTAATTCTGGTGGTCCTCTTGTAAATATTAGAGGAGAAGTTATTGGGATAAATGCTTGGATATATTCTCCTGCTGGTTCTGCGGGGGGCAGTATTGGACTTGGTTTTGCTATACCTATTAATAATGCAAAAAGTGTTATTGATGTTTTAATGAGCGGCAAGAAGTCTGAGTCAGCTTGGATTGGAGTTTCTTTTAATTCTATCAAAAGTAAGGACCCAGAAATTCTTAAAAGCTTAGGTTATAAGGAGGATGATTCTATCTCATTAGCAATTATTTCAGGTATTTATGAGGGTACATCCGCTTTTAAAGCAGGGCTTAGACCAGGTGATATAATTAGCAAGATAAATGGTGTTCCAATGAACTTTGCCTATGATGTTAGGCAATATATTAACGATTTTTATGCACAGGAGAAAATTAAAGTTGAAGTTTTAAGAGGAAAAGAAAAAAAGGATATTGAAATTGAACTTAGTGCTAAACCCAAGGTAAGCAATGAAAAAGAAATTATGCCAAATTTAAAGTTGATACCAGGGTTTACTGTTTATCCTTTAATTAATGAAGTTAGGGGTCAACTTGGTTTGAGAAATTGGATTAATGGTGTTGTTGTGGACAGTATTGACTCAAGTTTAGTTGAGAAATCTCAAATTTTTACAGGGGATGTCATTACGGCTGTTAATTCAAAGAGCATTCAAAGCTTAAGAGATTTTTATGACGCTGTTGAGCTTAAGAAGAATGTTTATAGTATTTTAAGAAAGGGTAAAACTGTTAAAGTATCTTTTTAAACTGTTATAGTATTTTTTTAAGAATGGACTTTATCAGTAATAAGGCTTAAAGATATGCATATCTTTAAGCCTGTTGAGAGATTTTTAGTTTAATAGTTTTGTGTTATGTTTTGAGGGTTCTTAATATTTTTAATAATATAAATAATATATGTTTAATTTAATTTAGCTAAAGTTTTAGATAGAGGTAATTTTTAGCTAAAACTTTAAATGTTTTTAGGAATATTGAGTATGTTAGTTTTAATTAAAATGAGTAATGCGTTTTAATTAAATATTGATTTTTATATATTTTGGGGTGTTATATTGATGAAAAAATTCGTTTCTTATGAAGATATAAGAATAAATGGTCTTAAGCTTGCTTATAAAATTTATAAAGATGGATTCATTCCTGATATTATGTATGTTTCTTTAAGAGGCGGTGCTTATCTTGGTAATATTATTAGTGAATTTTTTAAATTTATTAAGCTGGAAAAGCCTCTTCTTTATGCTGCTGTTGTTGCAAGATCGTATGATATTTCAAATCATCAAAAAGAAATAATGATAGATGGATGGACTTATGATCCAAAATATTTAAGGGTAGGAGATAATGTGTTATTTGTTGATGATATTTTTGATACTGGGCGTACAATTATTTATTTGCGAGACGAGGTGTTGAAAAGAGGCATAGATAGTAAAAATGTTAAGATTGCTGTTTATGATTATAAAGAGCGTAGATGTGTGAACTATAAGCCGGATTATTATGTTAATAAATATTCAAGTGAAGATGATATAAATACTTGGATCCATTACAGTAATCATGAGTTAATAGGTTTATCAGAAAATGAGTATAAACTGAGTTTTATTAATTTAGATGATGAGTTAAATGATATTCTAAAATTTTTGTCAAAAAAGCTTTAATTTTAGTCGATTCTTATGTATTCCAGTTCATTATACCCTTTGATGTATAATACTTTTGTTATTTTATCTAGTTGATCTTCTAGAATTGGCCCAATTAAAGCAAAATCTTTTTTTATTTTTTTATTTATTTTATTTATCTCTTTTAGTTTTGTGAATTTCTCTTTTTCATGGGTTGGGTAAACTTTAATATTGTACCGTATATTTTTTTTTGAATTTTTTGATGATTGTGTATTGATTTTATTGTGGGGGTAATTTATTTTACCCGATTTCCTTATTTGTACGATATTATTTATAGGTATTTTGATGTTTTGTTTTTTATTCGTTTGTGGATTTTTATGTTTTTTCTTTATAATATTGCGACTATGAATTTCTTTTTTTTGTGGATATTTTGTTATATGAGATTTATTAATCTTAGTTTTTTCTTTACTACAACATTGATGGCTTGATTTTTTACCTATGATTGCTTCTTTTACATTTGAAACTGGTTTTAAATTATTACCTAATTGTTCATTTGAGAATAACATTAATGTTGATGTCATTAATAATATTTTACATAAGATTTTTACTTGCACTTGTTTTCTCCTAAAACTCTTTATTAGAAATAAAGAGTTTTAGGAGTTCTTGGAAATGGAATAACATCTCTAATATTAGCCATTCCTGTTGTGTATTGTATCAATCTTTCAAGTCCAAGTCCAAATCCAGAATGAGGAGTTGACCCAAATCTCCTTAAGTCTAAGTACCAATTAAGAGTTTCTGATTCTAAATTTAGTTCTTTTATTCTTTTATTCAACTTGTCTAAATTATCTTCTCTCTCACTGCCTCCAATTATTTCTCCAATGCGAGGAACCAAAATATCCATTCCTTTAACAGTTTTATTATCTTCATTTATTTTCATGTAAAATGCTTTAAATTCTTTTGGATAGTCAATAATTGTAGTGGGTTTTTTGATGATTTCTTCTGTTAAATACCTTTCATGTTCTGTTTGTAAATCCATTCCCCAGTAAGGCTTTATTTCAAATGTTCTTGTTGCACTTTCAAGTTTTTTAATGGCTTGGGTATAGGTAATGATTTCAAACTCGGAGTTTATTACATTTTCAATTTTTTTTATTAGGCCTTTTTCAATGAAATTGTCAAAGAATTCCATATCTTGACTGCAATTATTTAAAGTTTCTCTTAAAATATACTTAAGGAAATTTTCTGCTAAATTGATATTATCTTCAAGTTTAAAGAATGCCATCTCAGGTTCAATCATCCAAAATTCTGATGCATGGCGTGTTGTGTTGGAATTTTCTGCCCTAAATGTTGGGCCAAATGTATATATTTTTGATAAAGCCATTGCATAAGCTTCACCATGCAGTTGTCCAGTTACTGTTAGGAATGCTTGTTTTCCAAAGAAATCATCTTTAAAGTTTACTTCTTTTTCTTTTGCAATGTTGTTGAAGTTTAGAGTGGAGACACGAAATATTTCACCGGCTCCTTCTCCGTCATTTGATGTAATAATTGGCGTATGGATGTATAAAAATCCATTTTTTTGGAAATATTCATGAATTTTATAAGAAATTTGGTTTCTGATTCTGGCTACGGCTCCAAATGTATTAGTGCGAATTCTTAAATGAGGGATTTCTCTTAAAAATTCAAAGGTATGCCTTTTTTTTTGTAAAGGATATGTTTCTTGATCTGTTTCTCCAATTATAGTAAAGTTTGTTGTTTTGATTTCATATGTTTGTCCTTTTGATGGGCTTAAGATTAAAATTCCAGTTAAAGATATGCTGGTGCCTGTTGTAAGCTTCTTCAATTTTTTTGCTTCAAACTGGATCTCTTCTTTATCGATTATGGCTTGAATTCCTTTGATATTTGAACCGTCATTAATTTCTACAAATGAGATTTTACCATTGCTTCGTTTTGTTCTAATCCATCCTTTAATTGTAATTTTACTGTCTATTTTAGGGTTGCTTAAAATTTCTTTGATGCTTTTATACATATTTCCTCTATCTATTGATATTATTAATAATTATAGCTTAATGTATAGTAGTTTTAAAATTTTAAGCCGTAAGTGGTATTATTTTTATTGAAAGAAAACAAATTAGTTTCTATATTTAAGTTAAGTAAAACTCATGAATGATTTAGAGGATGTTATAGTTATTTTTGATTCGGGTATTGGAGGGCTTTCTTATTTTGAGTATATAACCAGAAGATTTGTTAGAAGAAACTATGTCTATATTGCAGATAACAAAAATTTTCCTTATGGAGAAAAAACGCCAGAATTTCTTTTAAAAGAGATTTTAGAACTAATTTTAAGATTAGAACAAATGTATAATATTGCTTCAATTGTTATTGCTTGCAATACAGCTTCTATTAGTGTATATAACAAATTAAGTTTTAATTTTCCTATAATATATACTTTACCTTCAATTGGTTTGGTGGAAGAGCTTGCATATAAGAAGGTCATTTTAATTGCAACGAATGCTACCATTAGTAGTGAGTTTGTTCAAAGGGAAAAGAATTGTCATTGGGATTTAATCTTAAAATCAGCAGGTGAACTTGTAAAGTTTGTGGAACATGGAGATAAATTTAAAGAAGATGCACTTAGATTATTGAGATCCTTAAAATTGGAGGTTGAGGCTAGTAGGCGAGATGTGGTTTTTTTAGGATGTACACATTATTTACATATTAAGGATATGATTGAAAGCTTTTTAGGAGTACCTGTTTATGATAATCGTGACTTTGTGACTAATGAACTTGCTAAGTCAATAAAGACTATTGAAAGTAGTGATTATGAGTTTAGACGTTATTTTTATTTAACGCGGAGCAATAATTTGTTTTTTTATAAGAATTTTTGTGCAAGATATGGTTTGTATTTTAAAGGAATAATCGATTGAAAGATCTGAAATTTGAGGTTCTCTGGGGTGTTAATAACATTTATTCTATTGTTGAAGTCAATACTAATTTAATTTATGAAGGTGTTATTAAAGGCAAAATTTTAAATATTCAAGATAAAGAGTATAGTCCTTTGGTACCTGGAGATTTTATTTTTGGAGATGTTTATGATGAATGCAAGGTATATATTAAAGGAAGATTAGGACGTAAAAATATTCTTTGGCGTTATAATAAAAAGGCCGACCTTAGGCAAGTTATTGTTTCAAATGTTGACAATATTTTAATTGTTAGTTCCGCTAATCTTCCTGAGATTAAAAATTCATTTATTGATAGAATATTAATAGTTGCTGAGGAGCAAGGGATCACTCCTATTATTTTGATAAATAAGGTTGATAAAGGTATAAGCGATAGAGTTGATACTTTGATTAAAGTTTATGAAGATATAGGTTACAGAGTTGTTAAGACTTCTGCTATTACTTTTCAGGGCATTGAAGAAATAAAGAAAGTTATTCAAAATTCAAGAACTTCTTTTGTAGGGCAGTCTGGGGTTGGAAAATCTTCACTTATAAATTTATTAGATTTAAATGCAGCTCAAGCTATAAATGAAATATCTTATAAATATGCACGAGGTAAGCATACTACGGTTTATGCTATGGCTTTTCATTCTAATAATGGGATAATAATTGATACTCCTGGGGTAAAGGAATTTGGAATTGAAAGCTTAGATCATCTAAATCTTAGATATTGTTTTAAAGAATTTATAACTTTAAATGATTTATGTCGATTTAATTCTTGTTTGCATACAAATGAACCAAGTTGTTTTGTTGTAAATCAGATTGGATTTAAAGTTTCAGAACTTAGGTACAACAGTTATCTAAAGATTTTAAGTGAACTTAAGAGATATAAAAGTTATGCAAGAGAAATACTTGGAAAAAATTGATTTTCATCGAATTTTGTTTTCAATTTCTTCTTATGTATCTATTTCAGATACGGTTGTTCTTTTAGGTAAACAACACATATTAAAGACTGAGGAAGAAGTTAGCCAAATATGTTTTTTGGTTAAATTGATTAGGGATCTTATCGAAGTTTATGATGACTATCCAAATTCTTGTCTACAGAGTATAGGTAATTCTATTGCTTTGCTTCTTAAGCAAAATTCAATAATTTCTGTTGAGGAAATTAAGAATATTATTTTTTTTCTAAGAGAAGTTTTAAAAATAATGATTTTTTTGGATAAAAGTGAGTTTAATTTTAGACATGAAGTTGGGGTTTTGAAAAAATTATTATTTGTAGAGCCAAGTCTTAAGGATTTATTGGAGATTTTGTGTAATTACATTGATGTTGATGCTCTCAAAATAAAACGCGGTGTTGTTAAGGATTATGATGAAATAGATTTTGAAATTAAAAATTTAGATAAAAGAATTAATAGGCAGCTCAAGCAAATTATAGGCTTAAATTCAAAATATTTAACTTCTGTGTTTGTTTGTTATAAATTCAGTAAGTATACTATTGCACTTAAATCTAGCTTTAAGAATAAAATAAAGGGGAATATTATATCTATTTCCTCATCTGGTGAGACATTTTATGTTGAGCCAAATGAGATAGTCAGTGATAGTAATAGATTGGCTTTCTTAAACCTTGAAAAAGAGCGTATAGTTTTAAGAATTTTGCAAGGGCTTTCAGATAAGATTCATGGGCACATTAGTCTTTTAAGCTCTCTTTATGACAATTTTTTATATTATGATTCTCTAAAGGTTAGGGCAATTTATGGAATAAAAACCCAAGGAGTATTTCCTAGATTTGATGGTAGTCTTAATATTGTCAATGCTCGTCATCCGTTAATACAGCATGCAAAATCTATAAATTTTTGCCCTTTAAATAATAGGGTTGTAATTATTACAGGGCCTAATGCTGGTGGTAAAACTGCAACTTTAAAAACAGTTGCTCTCTTGAGTGCTATGTTTCAATTTGGAATTCCTGTTCCAGTTGATGAATCTAGTACTTTTAAAATTTTTGATAATATTTTAGTTAATATTGGAGATGATCAATCAATTGCAAATTCACTTTCAACTTTTTCAAGTCATATGAATAATATTTCTTATATTTTAAATTGCGCAACAAGGAATAGTCTTTTAGTATTTGATGAATTTTGTTCAGGCACTGATATTGAACAAGGACAAGCATTAGCTGTAGCTATTCTTGAGCATTTAATTGATATTGAGTCTTATGTTATTATTTCCACTCATTACAGTGCTCTTAAATATTTTGCATACACTCATGAGTTCGTTATTAATGCTTCTATGCAGATGGATTTAGAAAAAATGGAACCTAATTATAACTTAATATTTTTGGTTCCAGGTGAAAGCTTTGCTTTTAGTGTTGCAAGCAAGTCTTCCATTAATGCTAGTATATTATTTAGAGCAAAGGAAATTTATTCATCTAATAAAACTGAAGTTAATGAGATCTTGGAAAGGCTTGCAAGGAAGGAGAGAGAAATATATTTACTTGAAGAGGAATTAAAGGATAAGCTTAAACTTATTGAAATGAAGGAAATTGATATTAGTAATATTCGGGAAGCTATTATTTTAAGAGAAAGAGATTTAGAGGAAAAGCTTGTAAATGAGCAAAAAGAATTTTTAAAAAGCTCAAGGAAAACTTTGGAAAATTTGGTTAGAGAGATAAAAGAGGGCAGTGTTTGTACTATTAAGAATAAGAAATTTGTATCTAATATTTCAGATAATATAACTGCTAAGGCTACTAAAATTAGATTGCTTAATCAAGATATTGTTACTAAGGTTGAATTTAAAGTAGGTGACAAGGTTAGAGTGTTTGGTTCAAGTTCTTCAGGCGAAATAATAGGTGTTACTAGGAAAGGATTTATTGTCAATACCGGTGCTTTTAATATTACAGTTGGGTCTTTCAATTTAGAGAAAATATTAGATAATAAGCAATCTAAGAAAAATTTTAAGCAAAATTTTGACTTTTCTTTTGAAAATCAAGATGATGTATTAGACTTAATTATTGATATTAGGGGGATGAGAGTAGTTGAAGCTATAGACTTTTTGAACAAGAAGATAGATAATATGTTACTAAGAAATATTTGTAGGTTTGAGATCATTCATGGTAAAGGAGAGGGGTTTCTTATGGAAAGAGTACATGCATTTCTGAAAGATATAAAATTTGTTAAAAAATATTATTTTGCTCGTCCAAGTGATGGTGGAGTGGGAAAGACAATAGTAGAAATTTAGATGGGTATATCAATATTTGAAAAATTTGAGAATGCATTGTTTAATATTTGTCTTGATGTTGATTATGTTCTTGAAGATGAATTTGGTAGTTCTTATGAAATTCATCCAAACAGGCCTTCTAGAGGTCGATCAGCCAACGGAATTTTGGATGGACTTTTTCGTGTTACTACTTCTTTTACTCTTGGGTATGGTTCTAAGTTTGGAAGAGGATATTTGATAATTATTGAAATAATAACGCTTAACATAGTTGATAAAGAATTTAGTAGCAGGGTTATGGAAAGAGGTATTAAAATTTTTGGTGACAAGTTGAAAGAAAAATTTCCAGATAAAAAACTTTCTATAGTTCATGATATTAATGTTTATAAGATTATAGGAGATTTTTTTAGCAATATATGATTTTAAATATTTTGATTTTTAATAATTTAAAATTTATTGATATACTTTTAATTAAATGTTCTTTTTATTGAATATTTAAGTTATTTTTTTGTGTATTGAGGAGTTCTTGTGCAGTTTGAAGTTAAAGATCTGATAAATAAAATTAAGAAAGATGGGCTTGAGGAAGCTGAAAAGTTGGCAAATGAAATTCTTTTTAATGCAAGGAAAGATGCTGAGGCTATTATTTTGAAGGCTCAAAGTGAGGCTGAAAAATTAAAAATTCAGGCGGAAAAGGAAGCTAGTGAATATAAAAGACATTCTCTTAAGGCGTCTCGTCAAGCAGTTAGGGATTTGATTATTGCTACTGAGATGAATATTAAATCTCTGTTCAAAACTGCTTTAAAGGAGTCTATTTCTAATGTTTATGATGATAATTTTTTGGCAGAACTTATTATTAGAGTTGTAGATGTTTGGAGCAAGAACGATAATATTATAGATATAATGATTAATGAATCTGCTTTTTCTAGTTTGTTGTCTATTCTAAGAGCAAGAATAGGAGATAAACTTGGTAGTGCAGTTGAGATTAAACCTTTTGAGACAATAGGTAAAGGATTTAAAATTCAGCAAAGAGATGGTAATTTATATTATGATTTTACGTCAGAAACTATTGCTGATATTCTTTTTGAATATTTAAATCCAAGATTTAAAGAAATTATAAAGTTGGATCAGGAGATATAGTATGTTGAGTCCTTATTATTATGTTATGTCATCATTACCTTATCTTGATTTCAAAATAGGCAAGGTGTTAAGTGTAGAAAATTTTTTTGATAGAGTTGAGCTTGCTTTAAAAAAGGAAGATTTCCTTTTTTTAAAAAATTTATCAGAATCTAGATTTACTAGAGGGAATTCAAAGGTAATTGATCAGTTTCTTGAATTTGAAGAAATAATAAAGTATACGCTTGCATATATTAGAGCTGATAAGTTAGGGCGCTCAAGAGATGTTTATTTAGAGTCAGCTTATTTTTCTAGTTATTATTTAGGAATTTTGAAGTCCCTTTGTCTTAATAAAAATCCTTTTGAGGTAGAATTAGGACTTGATATGTTGAAATGGCAATTTTTAACATATCTTGAAGTGGGAAATGAGTTTAATTTTGAACAGTTAGTAATTTATTTTTTGAAATTGGTATTGGTTTCAAGAAGAAGTCTATTTATAAAGGAGATAGGCGAGAAGAATTTTGATGACGTTTGTCAAGAATTAAGCATGGAAATAAATAAAACTTTTGAAGGAAATTTGAATGGAAACTAGAGGAAAAGTAGTAGGGGTTATTGGAAATTTGGTTACTATTGAAGTAGTTGGTACAGTTTACATGAATGAGATTGTTTTTATTAAAACCGATGGTCATAGTTTAAAAGCTGAAATAATTCGTATTAGAGATGGGGAAGTTGATGCTCAAGTTTTTGAAATGACTAGAGGAATTGCTGTTGGAGATGATATTGAGTTTACAGGTAGACTTTTAACAGTTGAACTTGGTCCTGGTCTTTTAAGCCAGGTGTACGATGGTCTTCAAAATCCGTTGCCAGCACTTGCTGCTCAATGTGGTTTTTTTTTGGATAGAGGAGTGTATTTAAGTGCGCTTGACAGAACTAAAAAATGGAATTTTATTGCAACTGCTAAAGTTGGAGATATCCTGATTGCAGGAGATTATCTTGGGTTTGTTGTTGAGGGTACGATTAATCATCAGATTATGATTCCATTTTATAGAAAAGATTCTTACAAGATTTTGGAAATCGTTAGTGATGGTAGTTATACTGTAGATGATAAAATTGCTGTGATTGAGAATGATTCTGGGAAAAGACATATTATTACTATGTCTTTTCATTGGCCTGTTAAAATTCCAATTACTAATTATAAAGATAGACTTATTCCTAATGAGCCTATGGTAACTCAAACAAGAATCATAGATACGTTTTTTCCAGTTGCGAAGGGTGGTACATTTTGTATTCCTGGGCCTTTTGGTGCTGGGAAAACAGTGCTTCAGCAAGTTACAAGTCGTAATGCTAATGTTGATATTGTAATTATTGCTGCTTGTGGTGAGCGTGCAGGTGAAGTGGTAGAAACTCTTAAAGAATTTCCTGAACTTATAGATCCAAAGACAGGTAAGTCATTAATAGAAAGGACATGTATTATTTGCAATACATCTTCTATGCCAGTTGCTGCCCGTGAAGCTTCCGTTTATACAGCCATTACTATTGCTGAATATTATAGACAAATGGGTCTTGATATACTTTTACTAGCCGATTCGACTTCAAGATGGGCTCAAGCTATGAGAGAAATGTCTGGTCGCCTTGAGGAAATACCGGGTGAGGAGGCATTTCCTGCTTATCTTGAGTCTGTTATTGCATCGTTTTATGAAAGGGCTGGCATAGTCGTTTTAAATAATGGTAATATTGGTTCTGTGACTGTGGGTGGGTCTGTGAGTCCTGCTGGAGGTAATTTTGAAGAACCAGTAACTCAAGCAACTTTAAAGGTTGTAGGAGCATTTCATGGGCTTACAAGGGAGAGATCAGATGCTAGAAAATTTCCAGCCATTAATCCACTTGAATCTTGGAGTAAATATAGAGGGGTTATTGATTTTGAGAAAACAGAATATGCAAGATCATTTTTAGTAAAGGGGAGTGAGGTGAATCAGATGATGAAGGTTGTTGGAGAGGAAGGGATAAGTAATGGTGACTTTTTAGTTTATTTAAAAGCCGAGCTTTTGGATGCATGTTATTTGCAACAAAATTCATTTGATAGTATTGATGCAGCTGTAAGTCTTGAGCGTCAAAATTATATGTTTGATATACTTTATGATATTTTGCAGTCAGATTTTAAATTTGAGAACAAATTGGAAGCAAGAAGTTTTATGAATGAATTAAGGCAAAATATTTTGGATATGAATCTTAGTCCCTTTAAGGAAGAAAAGTTTAGTAAATTAGAAATTACTTTAAAGAATTTAGTACGTTCTAAGAAGTTGGATTTTAGAGGTGCATAAATGAAGAGAGTATATAGTAAGATAGAATCTATTATTGGAAATGTAATAACTGTTGTGGCGCAAGGTGTTAAATATGGAGAACTTGCTATTGTGAAGTCAAAAGATACAAGTTCTTTAGCTGAAGTTATTAAGTTGGATAAGGATAAAGTTTCTCTTCAGGTTTATAACGGAACGATGGGTATTTCAACTTCAGATGAGGTTAAGTTTTTAGGTCATCCGATGCAAATTACATTTTCTGAAAATTTGCTTGGTAGAATCTTTGATGGAGCTGGAAACCCAAAAGATGGGGGTCCGCGTCTTGAGGATGATTTAATTGAAATAGGAGGTCCATCAGCTAATCCTGCAAAGCGTATTGTTCCAAGGAACATGATAAGAACAGGAATTCCAATGATAGATGTTTTCAATACTCTTGTTGAATCGCAAAAATTACCAATTTTTTCTGTATCTGGAGAACCTTATAATGATCTTCTTGTACGAATAGCTCTTCAGGCAGAAGTTGATTTGATTATTCTTGGAGGAATGGGACTTAAGAATGATGATTATTTGACATTTAGAGATTCCCTTGAGAAGGATGGGGCTTTAAGTAGGACAATCTTTTTTGTAAATACAGCCAATGATCCTGTTGTTGAGTCTTTAATAGTTCCTGATATTTCTCTTGCTGTTGCTGAGAAATTTGCTTTGCAAGGGAAAAAGGTTTTGGTACTTTTGACTGATATGACTAATTTTGCAGATGCTATGAAAGAAATTGCTATTACTATGGAACAAGTTCCTTCTAATAGAGGTTATCCTGGTGATTTGTATTCTCAGCTTGCATCTCGATATGAGAAAGCTATCGACTTTGAAGGAGCGGGGTCAATCACTATACTTGCTGTTACTACAATGCCTGGGGATGATGTTACTCATCCCGTTCCTGACAATACAGGTTATATTACTGAAGGTCAATACTATTTAAAGGGAGGAAAGATTGAACCTTTTGGTTCTCTTTCAAGGCTTAAGCAAATGGTTAACGGTAGGACAAGAGACGATCATAGAACGATTATGGACTCAATGATTAAGCTTTATGCATCTTCAAGGGAAGCTGTGGAGAAAAAAGCCATGGGGTTTAATATGACAGAGTGGGATGATAAGCTTCTTAAATACAGTAATATGTTTGAAAGCAAGTTGATGGACTTGTCTGTTAATATTCCTTTGGAGGAGGCCTTGGATTTGGGTTGGGAGATTCTATCTAATTGTTTTGAACCTAAAGAGACTGGAATTAAGACGGAACTTATAGAGAAGTATTGGCCTGGGAAAAAGGATTAGAAATGTCCAAACTTAAGTTAACAAAGAATGAGCTTAAAAAACAAAAAGATAACCTTAAGATGTTTAGTAGATATTTGCCTACTTTGCAACTTAAGAAACAGCAACTTTATTTGGAAATTAGGAAAGTTGAAGTTCTTAAAAGAGAGCGTAAAATTGAGCAAGATAAGCTTAAGAGAAATATTGGATCTTGGATTGCTTTATTTGGTGAGAGGTTTCCTTTTAGAGATTGGATTCAGATTAGAAGAGTGATAATAGTCTTTGTAAATATTGCAGGTATTACGATTCCTGTATTTAATTCTGTTGAATATGAGGATATTAATCATGATCTTTTATTAACTCCTTATTGGGTAGATGGAGGAATAGATTCTATTAAGAATATGATTAAGATAAATGTAGAGATTGAAGTTTTAAATGAACAGACTAGATTATTGGAGGCAGAACTTAATACTACTTCTCAGAGAGTAAATTTATTTGAGAAAATTATGATACCTACTGCTAGAATGAATATAAAGAAGATTAATGTTTATCTTGGTGATCAACAAACAGCAGCCGTTGTAAGGGGTAAAATGGCTAAAGCTAGCTTGATTAAGGGTAGATAGGGGGATTGTGTTTATGATTGTAAAAATGAAGAAAGTTTTGATTTTGACTTTATTAAAATATAAAAGAGAGTCTATTGAGATTTTAAGGGAATTAGGAGTTGTTCATATTAATTTTTGCAATAGAGTTTCAGAGTCTTTAGAAAAAGTTGTTGAAACAAGGGCAATTTTAGTTCAGGCTTTATCTTTGCTTGGAGATGATAGTGAGGTAAAAATTTTAAGTTCTTCAAATGAAAATTTTTTGGATGTTGCAAAAAGTATAGTTAATCTAAGTTCTGAGATTAAAGATTTGAATAACATGCAACAATCATTGCTTAATAAGAGAGATATTATATCTTGTTGGGGACATTTTTCGCTTGATTTGGTTAATAAATTAAGCGAAAATAACATTTATGTACAATTTTTTAAATCTGGAATTGATGAATATAAAAGATTGTTGGTATCTTCTGAAATTAAGGTTGCTATTATTAGGAATTTTAAAGGCACGGCTTATTTTGTAGCTATTAATGATTCTAGGCAAAAAATAGATACGGTTGAGGAATATGAGTTTGATTTTGATCTTGATTTTATTGAAAATAAATTAAGAGTTGTTAGTGAAATTTTGGATCAAAAATTAACCCAATTGTCGGTTTTAAATAAATATAGAGATGTTTTAAAAAAAGAAATAAGAGAGTATGATCAAATTGTTGAGTTTGAGCAAGTTATGACTGACATGGATGTAGAGGATGAAAATTTTGTGTACATTACAGGATTTTTGCCGGAAGATAATCAAGAAGATCTTAAAAGTGCAGCTCTTGAAGGTAAATTTTCGGTACAGTTTGCAGAGCCAGATAATTGCGATGTTGTTCCTACTTATGTAAAGAGAAGAGGAATTGCTAAGCTTGCCAAGCCTATTTTTGATGTTTTAGACACAATTCCTGGATATAAAGAGAAGGATGTGAGTTGTATTTTTATGTTATTTTTCTTTATATTTTTTGGAATGATAATTGGTGATGCTGCTTATGGAATAATATTCTTAATAATAGGTATTCTTTTTAGTTTAAATAATTTACTAAAAAAGAAGCCTTTGACATCTATTCATGCTTTAATATTTTATCTGAGTACGTCAGCAATAATATATGGTTCGATGACTGGCACTTGGTTTGGAAGTACTCCTTTTTTTCTTGATTTATTTCCTATTTTAAAGCTTTTTAGGCTTGAGTATTTGACGGGAAAGAATAGCATGCAGAACATTATGTTTGTATGTTTTACAATAGGTCTTTTGCAAATATTACTAGCTCACGTGTGGAATTTTATTCGAAAAGTGAAGGAAAAACCATATGTACATTCTATTGCTCAAATTGGTTGGCTTATTGTGATTTCTGGGCTTTATTATCTTGTTCTCAATTTAATACTTGGTGGAGATAGGTTTCCTATATGCAGTTTTGTTATTAATACGATATATGTTGGAGTTGTACTTGTCTTTATTTTTGAAAAACAGGATGGATCAAACTTTTTTATGTGCATATTAAAGAGCTTTGGAGGGATAATAGAACAATTTTTAGCTACTGTTTCAGGATTTGCAGACATAATATCTTATATTAGGCTTTTTGCTGTTGGGCTTGCAGGGCTTGCAATTTCTGATAGTTTTAATAGTATGTCAGCATCTTTATTAAAATCATCTAATGTTGGTCTTATAATAGGTGGTATTTTTGTGGTACTGTTTGGGCATATTCTGAATATAACTTTGTCTTTATTATCTGTTGTTGTCCATGGAGTAAGACTCAATATGCTTGAATTTTCAAACCATTTGGGTCAAGAATGGAATGGATATTTTTATAGACCTTTTAGAAAAATTAAGGAGTAGATAAGGAGAGAATTATGAATATAGGTTTAATAGGAGTTAATTCGGCTTTAACGATATCTGCAATAGGTTCAGCCTTGGGTATGGGGGCTGCAGGAAGTGCTGCTATTGGTGCATGGAAGAGATGTTATATGCAAGGTAAGCCAGCTCCTTTCTTATTAATTGTTTTTGTTTCAGCACCATTGACACAAATAATATATGGTTATATATTGATGAATACTTTATCAGGCATAATGACACAGGCAGATCCTTGGTTATTATTTGGGGCTGGTTTTGGTGGTGGTCTTGCAATTTCTATTTCTGCTTTTGCTCAAGGTAGAACTGCTGCAGGGGCTTGTGATGCTTTTGCTGAGACTGGGAAGGGATTTGCAACAAATCTTTTAATTTTAGGTCTCATAGAGTCTGTTGCTCTTTTTGTAATGGTATTCTTGATGATATTTAAATTTGTTTAAATTTTGAAGGATTCAGGTATTAAATTTTCTCGCAATTTGTGAGAAAATTTAATACATATTATGAATATGTTAAGACTTTTTTTGTGCTTTTTTATTTTTAATTTTGTCTTTAATTTAAATTCTTTGCTTGTTAAGGAATTTCCATATTGGATTTTGCTTGAAAAGGGACGCCAACTTATTTATTCTAAGGAAGGATTTATTAAATCTAATCTTACTAGTGCAATAAATTGTTTGCAGGAAGCTTTGCTTAGAAAAGGAATATATCCTGAGGCTAATTATTATTTATCTATTGCTTATAGGATGACTGGAAATGTTGTATTAGAGAAATTACATCTTCATAAGGCTTTAGAATATAAAGATTATTTACTGGATAAGTCTTTTGAGAAAAATATACTTTTTTCTTTGGCTAAGATTTCTGAGCTTGAAAGTAATTATGTTGATATGATTGATTATTTAAATGAAATTTTAAATAAATTTTCAAATAGTGATGATTATTATAATTATCACTATGTTGTTAAAAAGTATGGGGATACTTCAGGTGAAAAATTTGATATGTCATTTTATTTACATTCTTATTTAAAGCAAGTGAGAGGAACGTCTGGTCTAGATTTTACTTTTAATCTTTATAGATTTAATAATTATAATGTTATTGATATTCATCAGTTATTATCAAAAACATATTCAAAAATTGGTGCTTATGAACTTGCAATTACTCATGGACTTGTAGCTGCAGTTGGTATTTTAACTAGAATATATGAATATGTTAATTATTATGAACCTCTTTATAAATTTAAAAATTTAAGATCTTTTGTTAAAAAAATAAATGAATACACTGATGTTAAAGCTAGTTTTGAATCTACAGATTTTTGGGAGACATTATATAATATTGCTTGTGCTACTTATAGTTATGATGATCATAAAAACAAATTAAAGGCTATAGATACTTGGAAATTAGTTATTGATCTTGCTCCTAAATTTTCTCCTTATGTTTTAAAATCGAAGATTCATATCAAAAATATTTTACTTAATAAAAGTGTATATTAGTATAATATACTAAATATTTATGTTTTATTTATTTTATTTAGGGGAGGTTGAAAGATTAGTTCTTATAAAAAAAATTTTTGCATTATTGCACATATTGATCATGGTAAATCAACTTTAGCAGATAGATTTATACAAAAGGCTCAAATAATCTCAGATAGAGAGTTTAAAAGTCAAATTCTTGATAGTATGGATATTGAAAGGGAGAGAGGCATTACAATTAAGAGTCAGGCAGTTACTATTGATTATAAGTGTAGTGATGGTAATATTTATGAACTTAATTTTGTAGATACTCCAGGTCATGTTGATTTTTCTTATGAAGTTTCAAGAGCAATTTCATCTTGTGAGGGAGCACTTCTACTTATTGATGCAAGCCAAGGAATAGAGGCTCAGACTGTTTCAAACTTTTATATGGCATTTGAACATAATCTTGAAATTATTCCTGTTATTAATAAAATAGATTTACCAAGTGCGAATGTTAATTTTGTAAAAGAGCAAATAGAGCATGATTTAGGATTAGATTCAAGTATTGCTGTTTCCATATCTGCTAAAAATGGAATAGGAATTGATGAATTACTTGAGGCTATTTGTAAATATGTTCCTTCTCCGAAAGGAAGTGTTAATAGTCCCTTAAAGGCTTTAATTTTTGATTCGCATTATGATTCTTATCGTGGTGTGATTGTACATTTTAGAATTTTTGAAGGTCAAATTAAAATTGGTGACAGGATTAAATTGATGTATGCAGGTGGGGAATATTTATTAGAGGAGATTGGAATTTTTAGAATAATTCTTGAAAGAAAAGATATTTTGGAAGCTGGTGATGTTGGTTATTTTATTGCGGGAATAAAGAATATATCAGATGTTAAGATTGGAGATACTATAACTCTTGTTGATAATCCAGCAAGTGTGCCTCTTGAAGGTTTTAAAGAAGTTAAGCCTGTGGTTTTCTCTTCTGTTTATCCAGTTGATGCTAATCAGTATGACGATCTTTTAAAGGCAATGGATAGACTTAAACTTAATGATGCATCACTTACTTTTGAAAAAGATGCTTCAGTTGCTCTTGGACATGGATTTAAATGTGGATTTTTGGGACTTTTACATTTAGAGGTGATTCAGGAGAGAATTGAGCGTGAATTTGATCTTAATGTGATATTGACGTCGCCGTCAGTTCGTTATAAAATTTTTCCTAAAAAGGGTAATCCTTATTTTATTGAAAATCCTGAGCAGTTTCCTGAAAATGAAAATATTGAAGTTTTTCTTGAACCTTATATTAGAGCTAATATTATTGTTCCCACTGAATTTTTGGGAAATATTATGAGTGTTTGTCTTGTTAAAAGAGGTATACAAGAGAATTTGATTTATCTTGATACAAAACGTGTTGAAGTTATTTATAAGATGCCACTTGCTGAGATACTTTTTGACTTTTACGATAAGATTAAATCTGTAAGTCGTGGATATGCTTCTTTTGACTATATGCTATTAGGATATGAGGAAACGGATTTGGTTAAGTTGGATATTTTAGTCAATGGAGATAGAGTAGATGCACTATCTCAGTTAGTCTTTAGGGATAGTGCTAGATCAAAAGCTATTAGTATTTGTAAAAGATTAAAGGATGAAATTGCAAGACAGCAGTTTAAAATAGCGATTCAAGGAGCTATTGGTTCGAATATTATTGCTCGTGAAACAATCTCACCAGTTAGAAAAGATGTTACTGCTAAATGTTATGGAGGTGATATTACTCGTAAGAGAAAGCTTTTAGAAAAGCAAAAGGAAGGAAAGAAGCGATTAAAAATAATAGGGAATGTTGAAATACCACAAAGTGCATTTCTTGCTGTTCTTAAATCAGATGACAATTAACATGATATTCTAATGATTTTAGTAAACAAATTATCAAATATTTAATTTTAGTGAAATATTGTAAAATTGTTTTGAAGTGTTATAGAATTATTTCATACTTATAAAAATAGTATATGGAGATAGTTTATGCTTAAACTTAATAAGGTTGTTCTTGTTGGAGCTGGTGGTGTTGGTTCAAGCTTTGCTTATGCCTTGACTATAGATAATTCACTTGTTCATGAACTTGTAATTATTGATGTAGCTCAAAATAAGGCTAAAGGCGAAGTTATGGATTTAAACCATGGTCAAATGTTCTTAGAGAAAAATATTAAAATAAGATTTGGGAGTTATAATGATTGTTCAGATGCTGATATTGTTGTAATTACTGCAGGTCTTAATCAGAAGCCAGGTGAGACAAGGCTTGACTTGGTGGGTAAGAATACTAAAATCTTTAAAGAGATTGTAACAAGTGTTATTTCAAGTGGATTTAGTGGTATTTTTGTAATTGCAAGTAATCCTGTTGATATTATGACTTATGTGACAATGAAATATTCCAATTTTCCAACTCATAAAGTTATTGGTACAGGGACAACACTTGATACTTCAAGACTTAGGTATTTTTTGGCTGAGCGTCTTGATGTTAATACTCAGAATGTACATTCATACATTATGGGTGAGCATGGAGACAGTTCTTTTGCTACTTGGGATGAGACTAAGATAGCTATGAAGCCTTTATCTGAATACATTGCTGAAGGGAAAATAAGAGAAGAAGAACTTGATGAAATTTATAAAAACGTTGTTAATGCTGCTTATGAAGTAATTAAACTAAAAGGTGCTACTTATTATGCTATTGGGCTTGGAATTAAAAGAATTGTTAATGCAATCATTAGTGATCAAAATCTTATTTTGCCTATATCTTCATATATTAATGGGCAATATAGCAATTCTATTAAGGATGTTTATATTGGTGCGCCTTCTATAGTTTACAAAGATGGCGTAAAAGAGGTTCTTGATTTTAAAATAAGTGATAGAGAAATTGAAAAATTTAAAGCTTCTGCTAATCAGCTTAAGAGTTATATTGATAAAATAGAGTTTTGATTTTGCCCCCATTAGGGGCTTTTTTATTCTTCTAGTAGTCTTTCGCCATTTTTTCTGTGCTCAATTGATTCTAATAATGATTCTCTTGAAATATGGTTTTCTTCTTTTAAATCTGCAATTGTTCTTGCTAATTTTAGGATTGAATGAGTTGCTCTTGATGATATGTTGAGTTTATTTAATATATGAATCATTTCATTTTTTAGTATTTTATCTAATTCGCAAAATATTGCAATATGTTCTGGTTTAAGATCAGAGTTTTTATGGATATTTTCGATATTTTCATATCTTTTACTTTGCATGTTTCTTGCTTTTATTATTTTTTTTCTTATTTCACTTGAGCTTTCACTATCTTCTTGAAACAATTTTTCATTGTTTACTGGTTTAGTTGGCACTCTAATGTCAATTCTATCAAGCATTGCTGCTCCAAGTTTTTTCCAGTAGTTTGAAACTTCTTGTTGCGAACAAAAGCATTTCGTATCATTTTTTCCAAGGTTTCCGCAGGGACAAGGATTTGTAGCAATCATCAATTGAAAATTTGCAGGATACTTGAATGATTTTGAACTTGCTCTTACTATTGAGATCATTTTGTCTTCTATTGGTTCTCTTAGTGATTGCAAGATTGATTTTTGGAATTCTAAGGCTTCATCTAAGAATAAAACTCCATTGTGTGCAAGTGATACTTCTCCAGGCAGTGCATTAGAACCACCACCAATGATTCCTTCTTTGCTTGCAGTTTGATGAGGTTGTCTAAATGGTCTTCGTCTTATTATTTTTGTATCTATTAGTTTACCTGCTACTGACCAAATTCTGTTTGTTTCAATTAATTCTTTATTTGTAAGTGGAGGTAAGATTGACTGTACACATTTGATGCTAAGAGTTTTTCCACTTCCAGGAGGTCCGAATATCATAATATTATGCCCTCCTGCAACTGCTATTTCAAGTGCTCTTTTGATTCTATGTTGTCCTTTTATATTTTTAAAATCATATTCAAATTTTTCTTCATTGTCTTCTGTTTTGGTTTTAATTATGGGTTTTGATGGAAATATATTATTATTAAGATGTTCTACTATTTCCAGAGCTTCCTTTAGGGTTTTTATTCCCCAAATATTTAGATTTTCTATTAGAAGAGCTTCTTCTAGATTGTCAAAGGGTATTATTATGTATTTAATTTTTCTTTCCTTTGCAAGTGAGATGGCAGGCAAGACTCCTTTAATTGCTCTTATTTGTCCGTCTAATTGTAATTCTCCTAATATTAAAATTTCTAAGTTATTATTCTGATTTTCTTTTGAAGTGATAATGCTTGTTGCAATTGAGAGATCAATTGCTGTTCCAATTTTTTTGATCCCAGCTGGTGCAAGATTTATTAATATTCTGTCTTTTGGAAAAGTGAATTCTGAATTTTTAATAGCTGCTTTTATTCTTTCTCTTGATTCTTTAATTTCACTTCCAGCTAATCCAACAATATCAATTCCTGCTATTCCTTTTTTAATATCTACTTCAACTTCTATTAGTTCCCCTTCATATCCTATTGATGAATGAGAGTATATTTTCATTTAATTCTCCTTAGATTAAGACGTTACTTGGTGTTATTTAAGATTTCATTTAGAGCTTTGTATGGTAACATGAAGCAATCTTTTCTATTTGTATGTAAGAAGTTTTCAAAATTTTTAAGTTTTTTATCAATTTCTTCTAGTTTTTCAAATTTTTTATTGATTGTTTTTATTGTAAATTCTAGTATTGCTTTTCTAGGTTTATTATCGCATAATTCGGTTAAGATATATGCACTTGATAGAAGAATTATGCATCCGTGAGCATTGTATTTTAATCTAATTTTTTCGTTATCTTCTTTTATTTGAAAGACTATTTTGTCACCACATTTGGATTGATGATATGTTGGGTTTTGATTTTTATCTGTTTTGAAATAATACTGATTTAGTTTACTAAGTCTGATTAGTTCTTTTTTTATTTTTTCTGAGAACATGCTTCAATTTTAAGAGGTTTGCTTGATTAAATCAATATAAGATTATTGTTAATTTAATTTTAAGTTTTATGTTATGAGTAAATTTATGCTCATTATTCTTGGATATTACTTGATATTGTTGGTAGTAGAATTTCAAAGGTAGTAGATTTTTAATAAAAGGATTTTATAGTTCTTTTTAAGCAGGATATAAAAGTATCAATTTCTTCTTTTGTATTATATAAATAAAAGCTTATTCTTAATAAATGATCTTTTTTAATATTTTCTGATAGAAATGCAATGTAGGCACAAGTTTTTCCAGATCTAATTGCAATTCCCATTGTATCAAGATGTGTCTCAATGTCATGTGAGTGTATATTTTTTATTGTAAATGATATTATTGATTTTCTTTTTATGTCTTTATTTAGAACAAATTCAACTTCATCGATTTCTTGTAATCTTTCAACGCAATATTCGATCAATTCTTTATCATGTTCTTTAATAAATTCCATTGAGATATTATTAATGTATTCTATTGCTTTGCCAAGACCAATGATGCCTGCAATATTTGGTGTTCCCGATTCAAATTTATTTGGAGATTCAAGGGGTTTAAAATTCAGCTCTCCATTTTTTATAAAAATATCTTCTATGGCATTCCCTCCTAGTTTGGAGCTATTAAGCTTATCTATGATTTTATCTGATATATATAAGACCCCAATTCCTGTTGGAGCAAGCATTTTATGCCCTGAGAATACTAAAAAATCACAGTTTATTTTATTTACATCTATGTTCATATGTGGTGCCATTTGAGCTGCGTCTACAGATAGAATAATTTTGTTATCTTTAGCAATTTTTCCAATTGCTTCTAAATCTTGTGTAGTTCCTAGTATATTGCTTATGCCAGATATAGCAATAATTTTTGTTTTATCTGTAATTAAGTTTTTTATTTGTTTTGGTTGAACAATGCCCATTTCGTTAAATTTTGCAAGTTTGATTTTTAAGTTTAAAAATTTGGCAATATTTATCCAAGGAAGCAAATTGCTATTGTGTTCTAGCGTTGTTACGATGATTTCATCATTTTCTTTTAAAAGTTTTGAGAAGAGCAATGAATTTGTTACTGTATTTGTTCCATCTGTTGTTCCAGAATTAAAGATTATGTTTTTGCAAGACTCTGCGTTAATAAATCTTTTTACAATTTTTCTTGTTTCTTCTACTTTTAAGCTGGATTGTATTGTAAGTTCATGTCCGCTTCTGTGAACATTTGCATTATAGTTTGCGTAGTATTTAGCTACAGATGAAATCACAATTTGTGGTTTTTGAGAAGTTGAGGCATTATCAAAATAAATTAGTTTTTTATTATGAATAGTTTTGTTTAAAATGGGGAAATCCCTTCTGAGGGAGTTTACTTTTTCATTTTTATCTTTGAAATGATTAAGATTCATTTTTTAGTACTCTTTTCTTGTGCAAGAATTTTTATTGTAAGAATTATACCATTATTTTTTTATTTTTATGTATGGAGCTTTCTTCATTTTTGATATTTTTAAAGTTAATTTGTGTTCTTAAGTTTATGTTTTACAATTATTATAATTTTAAGTGTTTATATTTTAAGGATATGTTTATGCTATAATTCGTCTTATGAAAGAAATAACTTATAGATTTGAGAAAGCAGAAGATTATAAATTAGTGCCTGTTAATAATATTTATGGTAGTGTGACTAATACTGGCGAAATTTTTTGTGATCTTGTTTTCGAATCCACAGAAATTCCTGAAGAAATTGTTTATACTAAAACTAAAGAAGGTGTTTTAGAGGAGATTTCTAGAGATCTTAAGGGTTCTAAAGAAAAGATAATTTTAATAAATTCTTTTATTGGAATTTCTATTACAAAAGATACTGCTAAAAATATTGCTTATTGGCTCTTGAAGAAAGTTGATGAACTAGAGGATAATGAGTAAAACTTCTGAGCAAAGAATCAAAATTTATTTATCTAAGCTTTCTAAGTATAAGAATAAGGTTTTAAAAGAAAAATATATAAAGGACGTTATTGAACGATCAGATATTTCTGATTCTGATATTAAAAATATTGAAATGCATTTTTCTAAGGTGTATGATAGAGCTCAACAATTAGAGAGAATAGGAAAATTGAGTGATTCTTTAAAAGAGCTTGAAACTGTGTATTTGTATTCTCTTCATAGTAAGTCAATTTTTGCTTCATTTTTTAGTCTTTATAATAAGCTTGTAAAAAGAATATATAGTAAAGGGATAGAGAGAAAGTTGCTCCATGTAAGTTTACAGGCTAGAGAATTTGGAATAATAAGTGGAGTTAATTTAAGAGATTATGATGAGGCTGGAAAGTTAAAACATAGAGTCTTAATATTATTGTTAAATTTTATATTAATAGCTATTGTTTCATTAATTACATATACAGTGGTGTTAACCTTTATTATTGGACATTCTGAAGATCTCAGTGGAGTGAGAAATATTCAAGAGACCATAGTTCAGGGCTTGCCTTCAGTTACAAGGATATCTGATTTAATAGTTGAATTTGCTAATTTTGTTGCAAAACCTTATGAATTATATAGTGTTGAAGTTGAAGATGCGAAGGTATTAGTTTTTGAGTATGCACATACTTATCAACTAAAAGCGGGAGTTGTTTCAGCTAAAAATCCTATTAAAAAAATTTCTTATGGTGTTACTGTTTATGATGATTTAGGAAAATCTATTTTAAATAAGGTTTTTGAAAAGACAAGTAATTTTTCTAATCAGTGGAGTAAGGGTGTATATGTTCCAATTGATTTTACATACAATATTTCTAAAGAGATTAAGGGACATCCTAAAAAAATGGTTCTTAATATAATTTTAATTGAATTTTTTGAAGAGGGTGATAATTTTTATAATGTTAATTTAGAAACAAGTTCTTCAATTGTGAATTTTAAATATCTTGGAAGTTATTTTAATGAAGATTTTGGAATTTATGAGGCTAATTCTTTAATAGAAGTTTACAATAATTTAAAGGATGTTATTAAAGATTTGGAAGTTGAGTTTGCTTATATTGCTAAGGATGGTCAAATTATTAGATCTTTGAGACGAAAGTTGATTGCTGAGCCTAATTCTTTTCTTAAGCCTTATTCTAGGCAGAGTTTTTCATTAAAGACCATCTTTCCAAAAGAGATTTATCCAAATATTAAAGAAGAGTTATCTTTTATTAAGATCTTGAATGTGTTTACAAGATAGTATCATTGATGATGAAAAAGATTAATTTATTTTAAAATTTCTTTTTCTTTAAGTTTTGAAATGATATTTAGAGGGATGAGTGCTGTTGTAATGCTAATTAGTGTGTAAGATAAAAGAATTATTAAACTAAATTTTAAGCTTATTTTAATGTTAAATTCAGAGATATAATAGTCAGAGTTTAAAATTTCTGTATTGTCAGCTCCAAATGTTTTTAAAATTGTATTTATAATAATATCTATTATATTAATTAAATATTCTATATTAATGGTTGTGTAATTGCCAATGATTATGCCTATCGTGCAAAATGTTGAACTTAAAACAAGTGCTATTAATATGAATATTAGTTTGAGACTTGAATTGTTCATTCCAATTGACTTAAATATTGCAATTTTCTTTTTATTTTCAAGTATTAACATACAAAGGGATGAGGATATATTAATACTTGCGAATATTACAATAAATGCCATAATAAATATTAAAAGTTTTTTGCTGATATCTAGGTTTATATATTTATTTAAATAGAGCTCATAAAATGTTTTGACTTTGTATTCTTTGAATTCTTTTTCAATATCTTTCTTTAGATTATTGGTTTTTTCTTTAGTATTGGATTTAGTGGAAATTCCAATTATGCTTTTGGAAAAATTTTTTGACATTATATTTGAATCTTGGAGTGAAATGAGAACTAAGTTTTTATCAACTTCTCTTAATCCCGTTTCAATGATTCCAGATATATTAAATCGTTTTGCTTTGGGGAATACCTTTTGATACTTATTATTTGGTACTACTATATAAATAGATTCATTAATGTTTAAATTAAGTCTATCTTTTATTTGTTTTGATATTAATATTTCATCTTTTTGAAGGTTTTTATTGCCATATATTAATTTTATATGCTTATTATTATCAATAAATTTGTTCTCTACTGCTCTTATTAATACACCTTGTTTTTTTTTATTTCCAATTATTCCATAGGTTCTTCTTTCAAAAAAATATCTTAGTTCATCATTTTGGTATTCTTTTTTGAATTTTTCTAGTTTAGATCTAAGTTGTTCATATTTTTGTGGTTCGTTGTATTCGATTTGTACTGAGAATCCTTCATTTTCAATGTATTTTTCTATTGTGGAATTCATAATATTGCTTGACATGTAGTAAACAATAATTAAAGGAATCATGACTAAACTTAAGGATATTCCAGAACCAATTAGGGCCTTTTTATTTTTTGAGTTTATAAATATTATATATGCTATTTTTGTAAGTTCTTTAATATTTGGTCGACTCATATTTTATTTAGTCTCTTTTCTTTAAGTTCATATTTTATATCTGCTTTGTTGGAAAATTCTTGATTATGACTAACTAAAATTAATGTTTTGCCAAATTTTTTGGCTGTGTCTATTAATAGAGATTCTACTGTTTTTGCAGTCTTAACATCTAGATTACCAGTAGGTTCGTCGCATAAGATTATATTTGGTTCATTTATTAAAGCTCTTGCAATGGCTGCTCTTTGTGATTCTCCCCCTGAGAGTTCTGAAGGGTAGTGATCTGCTCTTTTGTCTATTTCTAATATTTTCATTAAGCTTAAAGCTTTTCTATTTATTGTTTTTAAGTCATCTTGACCTTCAATTATTTTAGGTAGGATAATGTTTTCAAGTACACTAAATTCGTCAATTAAATTGTGATTTTGAAAGACAAGTCCTATTTTTTTGTTTTTATATAAACTTAATGTTTTCTCGCTTGCATCCTTTAAAGATATTCCGCATGAGATTATATCACCTGAATCCATTTTATCAATTCCTGATATTATGTTAAAAAGTGTTGATTTTCCACATCCGCTTTTGCCTTGGATTGAAATAAAATCTCCATTTTTTACATTTAAATTCAGATTTTCTATTACTTTTATTTTTGTGTTATTTTTAGTATATGTTTTGTGAACTTCTTTTATACATAGTATATTTGTCATTTATGTTGCTCCATTTATTTTGTCAGTATATTTGATCTTTTTTGTTACCTTTAGGCTTGAGCATATTGTAAATAAACAAATAAAAAATAGTGTTAATATTAAATCACTTGGGAATATTTTAGGTGTAATTATATTTTTTACTATTTTTATTTCGATATTTTCTAGTTTTAATTTTAATAGATAATTTATAGAATTGATCAAGCTGTTTATTAGTATGTCAAATACATTTAGAATTTCATTAATATTTAAAGATATTATAATACCTGCAATTAATCCAATCATTCCTCCGAGTATACAAATTATTACTGAGTGCATTAAGAAAATTTGCCTGATTTTTTTTGATTTGAGACCTAAGAATAGGATGATTGCAATTGATTTATTTTTGTTGATTATTATTCTTTTTTGTAAGTAGTATGTGTTAACAGCAATGACTAGAAATATGCTTGTTAAGATGATTAACATTGTGTTTCTCTCTATTTTTAGTGTTTTATAAAATTCTTTATTATATTCGTTCCAGGATTTGAATTGAATGTTTGGATTAATATTTTTTATTTTATTGGTTAGTCTTTTACTAGGATATAAGTTTTGTGTTTTTATTTGATAGTTAATATCTGTATCTTTTATAATTTTTTTTCTGTAAAAATAATTGATATTCATAAATACTGTGGATTCATTTATTTTGGCATACTTGCTCTTAAATATGGCTTTTATTTTTAAGTTTTTTATATTGTTTTTTAATGTTTGTAAATTTTTTATTTCATCACTTAATATTAATCCTATTGTATCTCCTTCAAATAGTCCTAAATTATGTGACAATACATCTCCTATTATAATTTCATCATTATTAAGTTGGAGTGATGATTCTGTAAGACCTGTTAGGAGAATAAAATTTTTGTCTTCTATGATATCTTTTGTGTCAAATGCAATAATATTCAAGATGCTTGGATAGTAATAGTTTTCAATTCCAATTCCTTGTGTTTCATAGATTTTGTTTATTTGAATTATTTCTTTTATCTCTTTAAGAGCATTAAGCTCTTGATCGTTTAATTTGCTTTCAATTTTTAAATTTCCACTCTCTAGTGTAGATATGCTTATAAAAAAATCATTTTGAAAACCATTCATTATAGATATTGTGACAATAATGATGATTTGTCCAAGTACTATGCTTAAGATTATTACAACTGTAAGTGATAAGCTATTTTGTTCATCTAGTATTAATCTTTTTAGTAAGAAATTATTTAGTCTCATTTTTATCTCTGATAATATCTTTATTTATTTCTTCAATAATCTCATCATTTTTATATCTTACTTTAAAGATAAGATTTCCATTATGGTATATTTCTTGTTCATATTCATTGTCACCAAAGTAATCAGTTTTTAATAAAATTAAATCATTTTCATAAATTGTTTTTGACTTTAATTTATTATCAGAATTATATTCATATTTTGTTTTGGTATTATATTTTTTTTTATTTTCTTTTATAATTATATTCTCTTCAATTGTATTATTTCCAGATTCATTATATTTAAAATTATCTATATTTGTTATTTCATTGTTTTTATATACTTCTTTTCTAATTAAGTTATGTTCTTTGTATTTTGATATAGTTTTTATATTATCCTCTTCGATGATACTTATTACTTCATTGTCATTTAGATAGTTGTTTGTTTCTTTAGATGTTATTTTGTTATTGTCTAGTTTTATGCTTTTTAAATGTCTTTTTTTTTCATCATAATGGAGTACTTTTGTTGTTTTGGATTTTTTTATGTCAAAATATATTGATTTTATTTCTCCGTCAATTCCGTAATTCCAAACTTGAAGGTTTGAACCTGTTATTTTTAAAAGTTTACCGTTAGTGTCTTTCGTGTAGTGTATTGTTTTTGGTTTTTGGTTTAAAATTTTGATTTCTTTATAAATTAAATCGTTGTTTTTATAAAAATAAGCTACAGATTCAAGGATTATTCCCTTGGGACTGTATTGTATTTCTTGTATTTTGTTGTTCAACTTGTCATAAGTTTCTTCTTTTGTTTTAATGTCTTTTTCATTATAAAATGTTAATTTTTTTTTATCTTCTATTGTTTTTTGTGTTTTATATTTTATCAGCTGTAAATCTTTAAAGAGACTAAATTTTTCAATTTCATTTATTTTTTCATATTCGATGTAAAATCCTGTTTGTGGAATTTCATGTATTTCTTGATATTTATTGAAAAATACATCAGCCATGAAATAGCTTTGTCCATATGCAGTTGATGTTGTAAACGTTAGAAATAAGACTAATATTTTTTTTATCATAGCAGTTTATTCAAGTAATCATCAACGTTAAATTCTTTGATATGTTCTACTTGTTCTCCAAATGTAAAAAAATATATTGGTTTTTTGAATAATTTTGATATATTTATTATTCCACCTGCTCTAGAAGATGAGTCAAATTTTGTGGCTATTATTCCATCAATTTCTATTGCTTTGTTGAATATTTCTGCTTGATTGTTTACGTTTTTTCCAGAAATGGAGTCTATTACTAGTATTTTTTTATAGTTAACATCTGTTTTTACTATTTGTTTTTTAATTACATTGTCCATTTTTTGGAGTTCTTTGATTAAGTTTTCTTTGTTTTGAAGTCTTCCTGCTGTGTCAATTATTAATATGTCATATCTTTTGGCTTTTGCACTTGAAATGCTATCAAATATTACTGCTGATGCGTCGCTTCCTTGATTTTGAGATATGACTTTAATTCCGATTTTATCACTTTGTATTTTAATTTGTTCAATTGCTGCTGCTCTGAATGTATCTGCTGCAGCTATTAACACATTTTTACCTTCATTTTTAAGTTTATTTGCAAGCTTGATGATGCTTGAAGTTTTGCCAACTCCATTTACCCCAATTATTAATAAGATGTTTAATCTTTTACTATCTAAATTTAGTGATTGTTGATTTATGTAGTTTTTTAGAAAGTCTTTTAGTTTTAAGAGTATTTTTTCTTTGTCTTTGACCTTAATTTTTTTTATATATTCTATTATCTCGATTACTATATTATTCTTAATATCTGATTCTAAGAGAATATCTTCTATATTTTCAAATATTTGTATTTTTTCCTTATTTGTAAATAAATTCTTTATTTTTGCAAAAATACTCAAAAGTTTCATTCTCCCATTTTTTGTTGTTTACTAAATAATTTTACAATAATTTATTCCCCTCTACTTGCTTCCTGAATATATTGTACTAAATGAATTATTAATGGTATAAAGCTGCCAACAGAAAGTGTGATTCCTGTACCAAGCAAAAATGTTGTAATTATTTGTTCTGATTTTGCATTGTATAGATCTTTAGGTGTTATTTTATGTTTAATAGCTTTATTTAAAGCTATATTGTACAGTTCTGATGCTTCATTGGATTTTGTTATGGCAAAAGCAGTACCTATTAGGCTTAATGTAAAGATTCCAAGATTAATATAGAATAGATCTCTTTTGATAGTAAGTTCACTTTTATTGGTTTTTAACATCTCTATGTTAATTTCTTTGTCTTCTTTGCTTATCATTTTGAACATATTTTTGTATCCTTTAGCTTGCAATAGAATAGATTCTATGCCTTCAGGCTCTTCAATTTCAATTGGTGTTTCTCCTATGAATATTCCTTTTTTAAATACTTTAGATGTTACATTACTTTTAATTGGTATTGTCCTAGAGTTTTCTTTTTGCAAGTTAATAGTTAAATTAATTGTGTCTCCACTTTTTATCTTTTGCTTTACTGCATATGGTTTATAAGTTATGCTTGTAATGTTAATGCTAATTTCTTTCTTTGGAAGGTCAGAAATATCCCATATATCATTGTTGTATATTCCTTTTGACACAAATTGTTCGTTTATATATATTTTGGCCTCTAGATTATTGATGACATTGATTTTAATTTTAATAAATTCTCTTCCCAGTATTTCTTTAAAACTAAGATTTGCTATTTTATTTGCAATATCATCAGTGGATGATGATAATTTAAAAATTTCTTTTTTTACTTGAATTCCTTTAGGAGTGATATTGTTAATTTCAACCAGGTAATGTTTATCTACTTTTTTGATATGTACATAATTGATGAAGAATAGTTCTTGGCTTATCAAAAATTCTATGCTCAAATTTGCTAGATTTATTTTTTCTTCGTTTTTTTTATATTTTGCTTTTATCTTTTTTAAATTTGTAAGGTACTCTTCAAGTTCTTTTTGTTTAATTTTAATGTTTTCAATATCTTTTTTAATTTCATTAATTTTGATTTCTGTTTTATTTTTTTCTCTTGAACTTATTGTATTTTGAAGTCTTTTTTTATCCATATCTTCTCTTAATTTGCTAATTTCAAGTTCTTTGCTTATTATATTTTGGTGTATATAAATGCGTTTTATGAAATCTTTGTCATTATTATTTACAATATGTTCATTTATTGTCTTGTAAATTTTATCTAGCGTTTTTTCAATGCCTTCTTTAAGATTTTTATTTTCTTCTGATGTGTTTATGATATAAGAAAAACCATACTCAATTTTACTTTGAGGATGTGCTAAGTTTATTGTTAAGATTAAAAATAATAATATTATGGTTAGCTTAGATTTTTCCATTTTAGATATTCTTCTATAAAGTTATCAATGTTTCCATCCATAACAGAGATAATATTTGGATTTTCAAATTTTGTTCTGTGATCTTTGACTAGCGTATAAGGTTGGAAGATGTAAGACCTTATTTGATTACCCCAAGATATATCTTTTTTTTCCTCTTGTTTAGATTTACTTTTTTGTTGTTCTAGTATTTTATAATATTCATAAAGTTTTGATTTTAATACTTTCATTGCTAGCTCTTTATTTCTATGTTGACTTCTGTCGGTTTGAGATTGAGTTACTATTCCTGTTTGAAGATGGGTAATTCTTACTGCTGATGATGTTTTATTTACATGTTGTCCCCCTGCTCCTGAAGCTCTATATGTGTCGATCCTAATATCTTCCGGCTTAATTATTATTTCAATTTTGTCATCAATTACAGGGTCAATAAAAACAGAGGCAAAAGAGGTGTGTCTTTTTTTTGCAGCATCAAAAGGAGATATTCTTACAAGACGATGTATTCCTATTTCACTTTTTAAAAACCCGTAAGCATATTCTCCTTTTATTTCAATTGTAACAGATTTTATGCCTCCTTCAGCTTCAAGTAAGTCTATAAGCTCCGTTTTGTATCCACGTCTCTCAGCATATCTTAAGTATACTCGATATAACATGCTAACCCAATCACAGGCTTCTGTACCTCCTGCTCCTGAGTGTATTGTTAAGAACGCATTATTTATATCCATATCTTCTTTGAAATAGGATATTGTTAGGAGACGTTTATATTGCTCCCTTAGTTTGTTAATCTCTTTTTCTAATAGCATTATGTCTTCTTCGCTTTCTGCAATTTCGCAGAGGTCTTTTAGGTCTTGGAATTTATATATTAAATCTTCCCAAGGTTCAACTTTAGATTTTAAAATATTTTGTTTTTTAAGAATTTCTTGTGCTTTCTTATTGTCATTCCAAAAATTTTCATTGTTTATTTGTATTTCATATTCTTTAAGCTGTGCTTTGCTCCCGTAGCTGTCAAAGTTTCCTCCAGACATTTTTGATTTGTTCCAAAAGTTCGTTTATTTTTTCTTTCATTGTAAACCCTCTTTATTGTTTATTAACATAATTATATTTGGAATTATAGATAAAATGAACATTATAAAAAAGTATACTGTTTCATTAGTTAATATTTTGGATGTTAATCTTTTTTCAAAATTTTTCTTTGTGAGTGTTATTAATACGAGGGCGATTAATACACTAAGTGAAGATAAAAGGAGTATTTTGATCCCTTCTAAAAAGCTATGACTTTTATCTAGAGCAAAAAATGTTATTGCAATTAAGCTACTATTGGATAGCAAAAAATCATTTGAATATTTCGATTTATTATTGTAAATAATTAGGATATTGTTTAGCGTTTTTAGCATTATCGTTAACACATAAATCAATGTTATATATATGATTGGTGTTATAAACAATAAGTTATATTCTAGAAATAATTTGTAAATGTAAAAAAGACTTGAGTAAATGAACAGAGAAGTAAGTGTGATAATTAAATACTTTTTTAATAATGTCTTATGGTCTTTTATTTTTATGTCTTCAATTCCTATAAAGTGTATTAATAATAAATTGTTTACTATTAAATACATTATTATACTATTTTTCATAATTTTATAATTTCTTTTCCATTTTTGATTTTATGTTCTATTATTTTTGCTTTGTTTATACTTAAATGATGCAATATTTTTTTAACTTGAAATGTGATACTATATCTTTTCATTAATGTTGAACTGATTTGTAATATGAAAATGGCTATTATAGCTGACACTGTTTCAAGTGGAATGTAGATTAATGTTATAAAATATGCTATAGACAATATAATTCCATAAAGCATTTGTTCAAATTTAAAAGGTGGTGCTATTTGTGGCTCTGTGCCCATTGTAAATATTAAGATCATTGGAATTGGTGATATTACTAGGGTTAATATATCAAAGCTTATATAACTGTAAAGACCAAGATTTTTTAGTATGTAAGAAATTATCAATAAACTTATATAAAAAGATAGTGGTATTAATTTATTTATAATAAATTTTTCAAGAATAAGTGAAAAACCAATATAAATTAGAATAGGTGACAAATATTTTTCGTTTTGTAGCCCGAGCAAGTTTTCAATGTGCAATCTTGGTAAGGTGATGTTTAGGTGAGATAATATTTTATTATTCACAAATTTTTCAATCATGTCAATATTTTTGTTTTCGTGTCTTTTAAATTTTTTTAAGCTTTCTAAACTTTGAATATTTGGATTTTGATTAATTACTTTATCCCATGTAGGAATCATATCTTCTTGGTTTGAAAGTTCTTTAGCATATGTTTGTTTGAAGCTTAATGGGAAATTTAGTAATAAAAACATAAAAGAAATTAATATGGGATTTACAAGGAATTTGGAAAGCTTTGAGAAATAAAAAAATACTAAAAATGTAAAAAGTAATGCCATTATTTTTAATGTGATAGAAAAATTTAAAGGTAATATTATATTAATAATTAAAGCCGTATATATAAAGAAGGACAGATATCTATGTTTGGACTTTAGTGTTATTGGAATGTATGAGCATAAGCTTATGATTATTAATATTAAGGTATCAATTAAAAATTTTATATTATTTATAAAAGAGAATATTAAGTTAGGAATTAAGGCTAATATAATAGTTAAATAGATATCGTTTAAATTATTTTCAGTGTATGTTAATTCATTATTTAAGCCCAGATTTAATATTTTTTCCTTTATTTCTTTTTTAACTTTGTTTATTTCTTCTTCGATTTCAGTTTCATTATATTTTAGACATTGTAATCGTTTTTTTTCAAGATTATTTTTGTTTTTAATTCTTGATAAAATGATCTCTTCCATATAAAGTGGTGAAAAACTAGGTATTTTAAAGAGTTTTATCTTACTAAACATTGATTCTTTTCTTAATATTGTGATGCTATATATATCTCTTGTTATAGGTACATTTAGATTGTTTATTTTTATCTTATTTAGTGGATTGTTTAGGAATACGTCATATTTGTTTGTATGAATATCTCTATTTATTATTTGATAGATAGATGTTCCAATTTTGGCTTTAATTATTTTACTTTGTATTTTTTGATTGTCGTTTATGGTTATAAATTTTTCTTTATATGGCGAATTTGTTTTGATCGTACTGTACACATTGTAAAGATCTTCAACATTGGCTAAAAGTATATTTTTATTTGGGTTTATATTATTTTTTGTGCTCTCTTCATTATATAAGAAGTGCATTATCACTTCATGATTGGAATATGGATATGGAGTATTGGGAATTAATTTGATTTTTAATCGTTTGTCTTTGAAGGTATTTAAATTCTCAAGCTCTTTTTTTAAGCTATAATTGTTGAGCACTATTAAAATTTCTTTAAATTTAAATATCTTATCAATTGTTTCAAGTCCATAGATGATATTATCTAATTTTTCTTTTATTAATATTTCTGAGATATTAGTAAATGAGTCTTTACTATTTGCTAATAAAAGCATCTTATCTATTTTTTTGCATTTGCTTACATATTGGAATAATGAGTCTTCATTAAACCAGGGGATTCCTAATCGAATTAACTTTTCTAGTGTTTTTTCTCTTGATTCTTCTTCAATTGGCAGTTCCTTTTCATTTTTGATTTTTCCATGAAATCTTATTAGTGCTGATTTTACTTGATTTCCGTTTGGAAAGTTTGCGGTATATATTTTTTCTATTGTTCCAGATATTGGGGCATATGTGTATAATTCTGCATTTTTATTTTTTGACAATATTTGTCCTTCTTCAATTCTTTGATTTTCAATAACATATATTGTGGACTTTGAATTTTCTGTTTCTAATGGAATTAGAACGCATTCAGGCATTTGAATCTCATTTATGTTTATTTTATATCTATTCTTTAAGTTTAGTGTTTCTGTTCTAGGCATCAGATGTTTCCTTTGATATATTTTCTATAGTTTTTTTCACTCATATTTAAAAGAATTGTAAATCTTATTGCTTTAAATAGGAATAGCAATAAGAAAAATGGCAATGAAAGAATGAATAAAATTTTAAAATTATCTTTATTGATTTTAATATTATTAGGTGCTTCTTTGTATATTAATATTGGATTTCCATTGTCCAGGAATAATCTTGGGAGTTCTTTATTAAGGTTTTTTGATATAAATTCTTTATCTACTTTATATACAGTTTTTGGATGAATAATTATTTTGTTATTTTTTATTTCGAAGTAATCCTCTTTTACGTTTGTATTTACTTTTCCATACTGAGATGTGATTTTATATTTGAGCTCATTTTGATAAAATGTATGGTACATATAACCAACGATATTTGGAATTTCTTCATTATGTCCTACCATTAAATAGATGTTATTGGGGTTTAAATAGTCAAAATAGTGTAATTTTTTGCTATAAAGATAATTAAGATTTGTGTAAGAATTGAGTATGTTTTGTGAGTAAAAAAATGGTATCACTGAAGCTATAAATAACATTATGTGTATTAAGATCTTGCATTTTAGAATTTTTGTTTCTCGTTTTTGTTCTTTTATTTCAATTAAGGATAAAAATGTATTTTTGAAATTGCTCTCAGTTTTGATCCAAGTAAATATTAAAAAAATACAAAGTGTTGATATTGAGACAAAAATTATAAGAATTGCTTCAAGATTGGTGGTTAGAAAGTTGATGATCACACTAAAGTACAATACTATGAATAAAAATAGAAATATTGGTATTTTTATTTTCTTAATTAATATTGTAAAGCTGATATCTCTCAAGTATATTTTATTGTAATTTTTGTTGAAGTTATCGATTAGTGTGAACAATAGGTAGGCTAATATAGTTAAAGGATAAAAATATAATATTTCGTCGCTGAATATGAATATTATACATGAACTTATTAGAAAAAGTATTATAAAGGGTGCGTATTTTATATTTAACATTAATAGAAGTGTTATGATTATTATGAATGTTATACTTGAAAGGTATTTAATTTTAATTTTGTAATTAAAAGAATGCATTTCTGCTTCAATATTTTTATCTTTCTTTAGTTTCCTAAGATCTTTACTGGTGAATGTTGAATCTACATAAAGTATTTTTTTATTTTCTAAATTGAAGAGGTTAGGCAATTTTTTTAGAAATAAGTCTTTTCTTAGATCATCATCGTTAAAGTGGGTTAACTGATCTATTGTTATCTCTTTAAAATTGGGGAAGTCTAGTATATTTACTTTTGTTGTATATTCAGATATTGTCTTATATCCTAATGAATTTATATAATCATTTGCGGTTTTTAAATCTTTTTCTCCTTTGAAGTATATTGGTTTATAATCTCCAAATTTTGCTGCATTGCAAGAAATTAACAATGGTACTAGCAATATATGTAAAAACTTTATTAGATTCATTTTTCCCTTTATAATTTTTTGTTTATATAATTCGACTGCATATTCCCCATGCAGAAATTATTCCAATAATCATTCCTGTAAATACTTCCTTTTTTTTGTGTCCTTTAACTACTTTGATTTTTAAAGGTTCAATTTTAATTTTCAATTTTAATTTTTCTGACAGATCATTTAGATATTCTGCTTGAACTCCTGCCATGTATCTAACACCAAAAGAATCTCTTATTGTTATTAATGCGACAGCAAGAGCAATAACAAAGTTAGTGTTTATTCCTTCTGTTATTAATATTGATGTTGTAAGAGCTGTTACTGTTGAAGAATGACTACTGGGCATTCCGCCTGTTTCTAGAAAGATGCTTTTTAACAGATGTTTTGGACTTAGTTTAAGTTTTCTTGTTTTCATTACTTGAATAGCATATTTAATTATTTGTGCAACAATGCCTGAAACTAGACAAGACAAGAAAAGATCGTTTGTAAATAACTCTTTTATCATGATTTGATTACTCCGTTTATATTACGAACTGTTCATTTTGTATTATTGTATGTTCTTTTCCTGATTTGTCAATGCCAATAACGGTTATGTCTTTGCTGCCAATCATGAAGTCTGTATGGATTAAGGATACATTACATCCATATTCTAATTTTTTAGCATCGGTATTTAGTTGTTTCTCATTGCTTAGACAAGAGGGATATGCGTTACCTAATGCAATGTGGCAACTTGCGTTTTCATCGTATAGTATGCTGTAAAATGTGAGACCACTTTGATATATTGGAGAGTTGCTGTCTACTAGTGCAACTTCTCCTATATATTGTGCCTGTATATCAGTTTCTATATGTCTTTTTAGTATATTTCTTGAGTGTTCATTATCGCATCCAAAGTTAATTACCTTTCCTTCTCTGAATTCTATCCATATTCCGTTTATTAAATTTCCCATTAATATTACTGGGCGAGTGGCATACATGATGCCATTTGTTTTTTTATAGTTTGGAGTTGTAAAAACTTCTTGGGTAGGCATATTTGCATTAAATTCAATATCTGTTCCTTTTATCTTTTCACTTCCTCCTGTCCAGATAGAACTTTCTAAAAGGTATATTTCCAGATTTGTTTTTTGGTTTTTAAAGATTAATTTTTTTAACTTAAGTTTATTTAGACTTTTGCATCTTTGATGAAGCTTTTTTTCATGGTCTTCCCAAGCCTTTATTGGATTTTCTGAGTTGAGTAACATAATTTTTTTTTGAATTTCAAAAAATTCTTCCAATGTTTTTTGACTCTCAGGTTTATTTAAAACTTTTGCAGCCCATTTTGGTCCTGGAGCACAAATTATACACCATGATAATTCATTATTCATTACTGCACTTGAAACTTTTTTTGATGCTAGATTTAGTGCTTTAAAGTATTTTGATATTTTTTTACTGTCATTATTTTTGAGTAAGTCTAAATTTTCTGTGTTATCAATGCGTATTTTTGCCCATTTTTCATTTACCATTTCTTCAAAAAATTTATGCTTGAAATTTGGAATAAATTCTAAGAAATCCTCTTGTGATGATTCTAATCTTGTTTTTAAAATATCAATGTCTTCGATATTCAATTCTACATATTTTGCTCCATGTTCATAAGCTTTTTTTGCCAGAATTCTTAAAAATTCATAATTTTCAATTGCTCCTGTAATAAGTACGCATTGATTTTTTTGTAAATTAATTCCTTTTAATATGATGAGCTCTGCATATTTTATTAAGTCTTTTTCCATATTATGTATTATCCTATGTAGGAACTTCTAGAATATTATCATTAATGTAGTGTGCAACAGCCTCATTATCATTAGTGCCTATTACTTCTAAATACGATAACATTTTCTTTAGTCTATAATTTGCATTTCCCATTAATAATCCTTTTTTTACATTTTCTAGCATGTCAACATCATTAAAACCATCTCCGAATGCAATTGATTCATCTAGACCAATATTGATGCTTTTAAGCACATCTTTTAATGCACTTCCTTTTGAAACTTTGTTGCTAACAATTTCAAGTGAGTTTGGTGTTGATAAATAAACATTTATTTCTTTTCTATATTTTTCTAAAATGATTGCTTCGTACTTGATTAGCTGCGATTCTTCATCATGTAACAATAGTATTTTTGCTATATTGTTAAAATTTTTAATTTTTCTAAAGTTACTGACTTCATGGTAAGTTATACTGACGTCTTTTAACTCATTTGCTATATATTTATGTTTTTTGAATAATTCATGTTTTTTAAATATATCGTTAATGGCACTCTTAGTTATGTCATCAGCATAAAGTCTTTCATCTGAATCTTCGGATTTCTGTAAAAAATGTGGTATGTTTTTATATTTGTTTTCTCTGAGGTCTAAAATCTCATCCACAATTTTAGGATGTAGATCATAGCTGCTTATCAATTGCCATTTATTATTATATACTCTTGCTCCGTTTAATGTTATAAAGAATGAAACATGTGAGTTTAAGTCTTTTATGAGAGATATTATTTCATTTTTACTTCTTCCTGTTGCGATAATAAATTTTTTGTTTTCTTTTGTCAGGTTTTTTATTACAAGCTCACTAAAAGCCCCTATCTGACTTTTTGAAAGCAAAAGTGTTCCATCGAGATCAGAAATAACGGCTTTGATATTTTTCATATTTTTGTCCTTTGATTTTACTCTTAACCTTAATTATAGCAAATAAAAAAATTTTTAAATAAAGAAATTTTTTAAAATTGAATTATTTGTTATAATTAGGTGAAAATTGCTTTTTTCAGTTTAAGGAGCTTGCTTATATGCAGATCGGTACAAAAATATCATATTTGAGAAATTTGATGATGGAAAGCGGGGTATACGCATATTTGGTAACAAGTTATGATCCACATATGAGTGAATATTCTCATGCTAGATTTAATGTTCGTGAATTTATTACAGGGTTTACAGGAAGTACTGGAACAGTAATTGTTACAGAAACAGAGGCAGTACTTTTCACCGATGGTAGGTATTTTTTACAGGCATCAAGAGAGCTTGAAGGAACTGAATTTAAATTAATGAAGCTTGGGGTTAAGGGTTATCCAGATATTTTTGGTTATATAAATGCAAATCTTAAGGGATTAAGGCTTGGTATTTATGCTGAAGATATTAGTGTAAATTTTTATAATGATTTGGTTAAAAATTGTAGAAATACAGATATTGAGATCTTGCATGAAGATTTGATTTCTAAGATTTGGAAGGATAGGCCTAGTTTAAAAGGTCGAAAAATATTTGAACTAAGTAGGATTGAGAAAAATGATAAAAGAATAGATAAGATTAATAAAGTTCATGAAATATTAAAAGAAAAGAGGGTCGATTTTTGTATCATAAGCTCTTTGGATGAAATAGCTTGGCTTTTAAATTTAAGGGGTTTGGATATTGAGTCATCGGCTTTGTTTTATGCTTTTTTGTTTATTGCTAGAAGTGAAAGGCATAAAAATATTCTCTTTGTTAGTGTTGATAAACTTGATTCTAATTTAAAAGCAAGGCTTGAAATTGAAAGTTTTGAGATCGAAGATTATAGTAATTTTTATTCGTTTTTAGCAGAGATTAAGCATGAAGGGAAATTTTTTATATCAGTTGATAGTAATGTTAAGATATTGGAATCTATTGGAGCGTCAAATACAATACTTGGTAGAAGTATTGTTAATGAATTGAAGGCGATAAAGTCTGATTATGAGATTAGTAGTATGAAAGAAGCTCATGTTATTGATGCTGTGAGTTTGATCAAATTTTTATATAGATTTAAGAGTCTTAGTAGGGATGCGTTGTCTGAGTTAGATGAAGTTGATGTTGCTAATATGCTTTTGGATTTTAGATTGGCAAGAGAAGAGTTTTTTAGTTCCAGTTTTGGTTCGATAGTTGGGTTTAAAGAAAATGCAGCATTGCCTCATTATAGTCCTAAAAAAGGAGGAGCTAAAAGATTTGATGATAATGGATTGCTTTTAATAGATTCTGGAGGTTCTTATTTTGAGCTTGGTACAACAGATATCACAAGAACTATTTTAATTGGAGAGGCATCTTATGAAGAGAAGGAAGATTATACTTTGGTTCTTAAGTCTTTTATTGCTCTTGTATCTTTGAAATTTCCATTTGGGACTTCAGGTGCTTCTCTTGATGGTATTGCCCGATTTCCTTTGCTAAAGCAAGGATTGAATTTTGCCCATGGGACGGGCCATGGTGTGGGATTTTTTCTTAATGTGCATGAACTTCCTGTTTCTATTAGTCCTTTTTCTACTTATTCTTTTAAGGGTTCTGAAATTGTTTCAATTGAGCCTGGAATTTATCGAAATTCTAAATATGGAATTAGAATTGAGAATTTAGTTTGTGTAAAGCAAAGTTATTCAAATGAATTTGGAACTTTTTTAGAGTTTGAAAATTTAACTCTTGTGCCTTTTGAAAAAGAGTTAATAGTTGCTGAAATGCTTTCAAAAGATGAATTGCAATATGTTAATAGTTATCATGAATTTGTTTATTTTAGTTTGAAAGAATATCTTAGTGGTGATGAGTTGAAGTTTTTAGAGACATTAACTAGTAAAATATGAGATTTGTAAGCTTATTTATAATATTTATTGCATTCGGTTTTGTGTATTTATTTTCGCTTTCATCGAATATTATTTTCCAGGATTCTTATAAGCATGCTATGCATGAAGCCCAAAAGTTACATAAAAATGTTTTAATATTGGTTGGAAGAGATGTTAAAGATAATTTGATAAAGGATTTTTTAAATTCATTTGAGGATGATAGCCTTTTGAAGGCTATTTCTAAAAAAAATGTTTTTTTGATTATTGATGTGAATAATGAAATTTTTGGTGAAATTAATTTAAAAAGGAGTCCTGTTTTGTTTTTTGTTGATTCAAAGAGTGAACAAGTTAAGGCTGCATATATTGGTTCCATTAAGGATACTGTTCAGTATAATCAAGAGTTTTTAAATTATGCTTTAGGAGTTTCTAAATTAGATAATATTATTCATAAAAATAATGAAAGCAATAATTATGAAGTTAACACTTTTCATGACAAGGTTTTTTTTTATAAAACATTGGGTGGTCATTGGAGATTAAAAATGAATGGTCAAGACAAAAAACTTCTTCCTTCAAAAATAAAACTTAAGGAATTTTTAGTATTTAAGGATGAAAATGAAAAGAATTTTTATGCTTTTCCTAAATCTCTTAAGGGTAGTATTTATTTTTCAGAGGCAGATAATGAAGAATGGAAGCTTTTTGGGCAAATAAAGTCTTAATTTGAGGTTAAATTGTTTTGAGGAAATTTTATGAAAATGGTTTATTATCCTGATGATTTACTTAGGATAACTACAAAGTCAGTTTTAAATATTGATGATAAACTTAGGAATATTGCTTTTAAAATGTTAAATTTTATGGATGTTAATAATGGTGTTGGACTAGCGGCACCTCAAGTAGGTCTAGATTTATCTATTTTTGTGGTTAGAGAAAATGTGATGTCAAAACCTTTAATTTTTATTAATCCTTTAATAACAGAGACTTCTTTTGAACTTACTGTTTATAAGGAAGGTTGTTTGAGTATTCCTGGAGTTTATTATGATCTATTGAGACCAAAATCTATTGTAGTTGAGGCTTATGATGAGAATGGTAAGTTCTTTAAGATTGAAGATTCAAACTTGTTAGCTAGGATTATTCAACATGAGATGGATCATTTAAAAGGAGTGCTTTTTATTGACTATTATGAGGATAAGCTTAAAAACAAGCTGTTGAAGTCTTATAGAAAATAAGGAGGATTGTTAAGGCTTGAGAATTGTTTTTGCAAGTTCTGACGGTATTGCTTTAGAACTTTTAAGGAAAGTTTCAGATCAGTATAATGTAGTTGGTGTGTTAACTGTACCTGATAAGCCTAGTGGTCGTGGTCTTTCTTTAAGAGTTAATGAGATCAAGATTGAAGCTGTTAAAAGGGATATTACGGTTTTAGATCCTTTGGTGCTTAGTATTAATGTTATAGAAGAGGTTAAGAAATTACAACCTGATCTTATGTTGGTTTTTTCTTATGGAAAAATATTTAGACAAGAATTTCTGGATATTTTTCCAATGGGTTGTATTAATGTTCATCCCTCTCTTTTGCCAAAATATAGGGGTCCTTCTCCTATCCAAACTGCTATTTTAAATGGTGATAATATTGGTGGTATTAGTGTTCAAAAAATGGTTTTGGAGATGGATAGTGGGAATATTTTGTCACAGAGTCAGTTTGAAATAAAAAGCTTTAATACAAGTGCTGATATTTTTAGATATGTTTCTTTGAATAGCTTTAATCTTGTTGTGGAAGCTTTAGGTAAAATAGAGAAAGGAAGTATTGGAATAGTTCAAGATTCAAGGCACGCAACATATTGTTCTTTTTTTAATAAGCATTATAGAGCCCTTGATTTTAATTTGAGTGCTTTTGAGATTAAGAGTAGGATTAATGCTTGTAATCCTTGGCCGCTTGCAAGAGCTAAGCTTGGTAAAGATGAAATTATTTTTCATAGGGCTGATTTTTTAAGTACTAATGATCATAGTGAGCAAGCAATAGGAGCAATTATTTCCTTTGATCCTAATAGAGGTTTTTTGGTAAAGACGGGAGATGGAATTTTATTGTTATTAGAGCTTCAAAGAGCTGGGAGAAACGTTTTGGATTGTAAATCCTTTTATAATGGAAGTAGTAACTTAATAGGTAGAATTTTTTCTTAAAAGCTTAAATATAAGGAGATGATATGGTATTGGGTGATAACAGGCCAGGTGGTAAATTATCTTTAGATGGTCAAAATTTAAGTAATAGTAATAATTTATACGAAGGTAATGCAAATTTTGATAGAGTAATCTTTACTTTGCCCAAGTATATAGCTAAGGGTTTAATACTTACTATTTTTGGTTCTTTGATTATTTCGTTTTCAATATTTTTTATATTTTTAAAGGGCAGTGATCTTGTTGTTGTTCCAAATCTTAGTGAATTTTATCTTGAAGATGCGATTGCTGAGCTTCAAAATAAAGAACTTGTTCCTTATGTTGAGCTTAAATTTTCGTCAACTTCTTTTGATAAAGGAAAGGTAATAGATCAAAATCCTAAAGCAGGTACTGTTTTAAGACTTGATAGTAAGGTTAAGATCTTTGTTAGTAAAGGAGCTGTAGTCAATAAGATTGATAATTTTATTGGGAAAAATATTGATGATGTGCTTATTAATTTAAAGGCTAATTTAAGTAGCAATAATAGGATGCTTTATCATTTATTAAGGCCCATTGAAGTTGAAAGTACCCTTCCAAAGGGGATAATAATTCAGCAGGAACCTTCTCCAGATACTAAGATTGCAGGCTTAGTTGATCTTCAATTTTTGGTAAGCAAGGGTTTGGTAGACAATAAGATTAAATATTTGAAAAATTATGTTGGGCTTTATTATAAAGATGCTATTATTTCTCTTTTAAATGATGAAATTAATTTTGATGTGAATTTGTCGTCAACCGGAAGTGATTTTGGAATTGTTGTTTCCCAGTCTTTGACTCCAGGAAGTAAGTTTGAAAATATAGATAATTTGATAATTACTATTAATGAACCAAAAAATAATGATTTAGGTGTTTTTGGAATTTTGACTTATAAATTGGATATTTATCCATCCAGTGTAGATATAATGGTTAAGGTAAAGGATTCCGGTGGAAATAGTTCTTTGCTTTATTCTTTTAGATCTAAGGGAGGACTTATTAAATTGCCTTATGATGCATTAAAAGGTTCTATAATTGAACTTTATATTTATAATAAACTTGTAAATCAAACAGTAGTAAACTAAGTGTCAAATTATGTAAACAATAGTGCTTGTTGATGTTAATTTGTTTTTATGCTTACAAATGTAGAACATGATGGTATTAAATTGAAATATATCTTATTGAAGGAAGTTATAGATGATTTTAACAAATATTATTGGTTATTCATTTTTGATGTGATGATAGTAGATGCTACTATTGTAGCTGTTTCTGTTCTTAAAATATTTGATGAAATGTTGTAAGCATTAAAATTATGTTCTTTGATTAAATTTATTTCTTTTGTTATAAGTCCTCTCTCTGGTCCGATAATGACAACAATAGAATTCTTTGTTTTTACATTGAGGTCAACTAATTTGTTCTTGCTTTCTCTTTCAAGTAATATTCTTTTTGCCTCAGATCCTTCATCTTTTATTCTTTCTAGAACTTCTGTTATATTGTTAAGAATTTTGACTTTTGGTATGTAGGTAATGCCACCTTGCATAGCACCTTCTATTAGATATTTTTCATATTCTTTTTCTTTAAAAAGTTTGGAGCATGAATATGATTTTTCGCTAAGTAGAGCATTAAAAAAAATAAGTTCAGATATTCCAATACTTCCAAGGTGTGTGATTATTCTTTTTGCTGCAATTGGTCTTACTAAACCAACTATTACTTTTAACTTTTTTAGCTTATTTGATTTTGCTATTTTATGATTTTTTTTAAAAAAAAGTTTGATATCTTTTTGGTATATGCATGAATAAATATGTTCTTCTCCAATAATGCCAAATTTAAATGTTTTGTTATTTTTAAGTTTTAATATCTCAGTAATGTGTTTTACTCTTAAGTCATTAAGCATTATGCCATTTTTGAATTCATCTGGGTTGATTAATATCAAGTTCATTTCTATATCTCTCTAATTCCTTATTAATTATATTTTATTTATGTTATAATTAAAAATCGACTAGTTCAGGAGAAAATATGGTAGTTAGTTTAACTAAGCAGGAATTTATTGATAGGGTTTTTGATTATCAAAACAATAAAGAATGGAGCTTTAAGGGAGGTAAACCTGCAGTGATTGATTTTTATGCTGATTGGTGTGGTCCATGTAAAATGCTTGTTCCGATTTATGATGAGCTTTCAAAAGAATATGGAGATAAAATTGATTTTTACAAAGTAAATACTGATAAGGAGCATGAAATTTCTATGGCACTTGGTGTTCAAAGTCTGCCTACTATTCTTTTTATTCCTATTGGAGAAAAGCCAAAAGTTTCTGTTGGTTTTATTCAAAAAGATTCTTTTGAAGAGACAATGAAAGATTTGTTTAAAATTTAGTATTTTTAAGAGATTTTAATAAAAAGATTAAAATCTTGTCTGTTTATATAATATTCTTTTTAAGTTATAATTATTCTAGGATATAGTGAATTGGCAAAACAAGATTTAAACTTATGGACAGAGGGTGTTAAATTTAAGCATTTGGATGCTTATTATAATTTTATTTTATCTGTTCTGGGTTTTCTTTGCATTAAAGAATATGAGATTGCTGTTGTCCTTTGTAACAATACGTACATTCAAAAGTTAAATAGTAAATTTAGAAAAAAATTTGAACCTACTGATGTTCTTTCTTTTAGTTATCTTGAGGAAAGTGGGCGGATAAGTCATAAAATACAAGGTGATCTTATAATATCTCTTGAATACTTAGAGTTTAATTCTTTAGAATTTAATGTTGAAATCTACGATGAGCTTCAAAGAACTACTATCCATGGTATTTTGCATTTAATAGGATATACTCATGAAACAAACGACTTTCAAAGTGAAGAGATGTTAATTATTCAAGAAAAAGTTTTAAGAGAAATCGGAAAGGTATTTTGATGTTCAAGTTTTTGAATTTTAAAAATAAAAAAATAAAAGTTGGTGAGTGTAAAGATATTGAGGGCAAGTCAAGATTTGAGACTTCTTTGCTGAAAAATTTTAATTCTCTTAAGGAAACAATTGTGAAAGAAATTATGATTCCAAGAATAAGTGTAGTTTTTGTTGATTATTCTGGAAGCAAGGATGAGATTTTAAGGGTTGTAACATCTAGTAATCATTCAAGATTTCCCGTTTATAGGGAAACAATAGATGATATTATTGGAATAATTCATACAAAAGACATACTTTTCCATATGTGTAAAAGAGATTTTTATGACATAGATCTAAAAGATATTATGCGAAAAGTTATGTTCGTTCCTGAGAGTAAAAAGATTGATTCACTTTTAAAAGAGTTTCAAGAGAGTCATATTCATATTGCTATTGTGGTTGATGAATATGGCGGGGTTTCAGGACTTGTTACACTTGAAGATATTCTTGAAGAAATTGTGGGGGATATTCAGGACGAATTTGATAATGAGCTAGATGAAATAGTGCCTCTTGATGATGGAAGTTATCTTTGTACTGCTAGAGTTTTGATTGAAGATTTAAATGAGGCGCTTGGATTAAGTCTTCCAGATGGGGACTTTGATACTCTTGGGGGGTTTGTTTACGATTTATTTGGAAGAATTCCTTTAAAAAATGAAAAGATAGAATATAATAATTTAACGTTTACTATTAAGAATATGCATCAGAGAAACATTAAAGTAATAAAAATTTCCCAGAAGGAAGGTTTATGAATTTAAGGAGATTTTTAGCAATATTGTTGGTTTTCAATTTAAATTTTGGTAGTTTAATAGGTGCTACTACAACTGCAATCGAATATTATCAAAAAGCACAAACATATTATCTTATGCAAAAGTATTATGATGCTATCGATGAGCTTCTTGAAGCTGTGAAGATTAATCCTAATTATTATGAAGCATATAAATTTATTGCAAAAATTTATTATTTATTGAAGATATATAATCAGGCTCAATTTTTCATAGAGAAAGCCTATAAAATGTCAAATGGTGATACCGAATATAAGATTCTTTATGCAAATATCTTGCTTAAGAATAATGGGATAGAACAGGCTAAAAAATTTTATTCGGAAGTTCTTTCTACTCAAAAAAATAATATTGATGCTTTGGTGGGACTTGCTACAATCTTTGAGGAAGAAGGTTTACTTGTCGCAGCTGCTAATTATTATCTATCTATTCTTGAGTATGATCAATCGAATTATAATGCATTTGAGCATCTTATGAATATTTATGAGAAATTAAATATGAATAATAAGGCTCAGTATTTAATAAACAAAGTTAGAAGCAATTTTATTTCTTTTCCAAGTTTTCATAAAAAGGTAACAGAATTTTCTATTAAGACTAATAGTTTAGGGGTTGCTGAGAAATATGCTCAAAATTACTTAATGTTAGTGAAAACTACTTATAAAGACCTTGGACTTGTTGATGCTTACCGTTTACTTGCTCTTGTTTATTTGTATCAGTCTAAATATGAAGATGCTTCTGCTGCTCTTCAAAAGGCACTATTTGTTGATCAAGATTCTGCTGAGCTTTATTATTTGCTTGGTTATTCTTATTTGAAGCTTGGGGAAGTTAGTAAAGCTGTTTTAAACTTGGAAAGGGCCAAGGATATGAAAAAGGACTTAGAGTTTTATAATATAGCTCTTGAGGAAAGCTTTTTTGTTTCTAATTTTAGGAGTTCTCTTCAAAAAAGTATTGGTACTAACATCGAGATTTCTAAGAGATATGAAAATGAGGGAGTTAAGGCTTTTAAGAATTTGAGTTTAGATAGGGCAATATTTAATGTAAAGAATGCTATTGATATTTATCCTGATAATGATAGTGCTAGGTTTTTACTTGCGAAAATCTATAAGTTTATGAAGTTGGATATGATGGCTTATGAGGAACTTTATTATTTAGTAGAGCAGAGGAAGAGCACAGATACTAAGATTTTGGATTTTTATGATATAGTTGCATTTGATATTCGAAGTTCTTTGTTTTTTAGATATGGTTATAAGACCATTAGTGATTTAAACAAGCTTTATGATAATCAAACAGTTTATAAGATAGGTATTTTTACTCAAAATGAGAACAAAGTTTTTGGTGCAAATGATCTGATTTTAAGATATGCTGAGCGGATACTCGATCGAGATCTAAATATGGAAGTAGTTAATTATAGGTTTGATTATGATAAAAATAAGGATTATTTGGTAAGTAGTTTTTCTGAAGAATTCTCTTATGCAAGAAATAATAATCTTGATTTATTTTTAATGTTCGATCTTGATGTAGATGTTTTTAAAAATTCAGCTAGTTTAAAGGTAGATGTTTTTTCAGGTAAAACGGGAGTTAAGGTTCAAACTTTTAACTATAATTCTGCAGGAGTTCTATATTTAAGCGATATTTTAACTTCTTTTTATAAGGATTTTAATGATTATTTACCTAAAAGGGGACAAATACTTAAGATTAATAAAGATGATGTTCTGATGAACCTTGGTCATTTAAATGATGTAAAGAGAGGTGACATCTTTTTAGTTCTTAAAGAGGGGGCTTTAAAGTATAATAGTGATAGTTCTAGTTTTATTAGCTATAGTAAGTCAGATATTCTTGGTGAAATTTTTGTTGAAGAGGTTGGCGATTACATTTCCAGGGGGATTTTAAGATCGCCTGCTCTTTTAAGAGATTATATTCAAGAAGGGTATACCGTTTTTATAAAAAAATAGTTTGACACTTGTAATGAATTAATTTATTATTTAATAATTCTAGTATCTAATAAAAAATAGACGGAGGATTTGTATGAAGCTAGCTATTAATGGCTTTGGGCGTATAGGTAGAAATGTTTTTAAAATTGCTTTTGAGAGAGGAATTGAAGTTGTTGCAATAAATGACTTAACAAATCCTAAGACACTTGCTCATCTTTTAAAGTATGATTCAACTTTTGGGATATACAATAAAAAAGTTGAATCAAGAGATGGAGCAATTATAGTGGATGGTAAAGAGATAAAGATTATTGCTGAACGAGATCCAAAAAATCTTCCTTGGGGAAAATTTGGAGTTGATGTTGTAATTGAATCAACAGGTGTTTTTTCATTAGCAACAAGTGATAGAGGTGGGTATCTTGATCATGTTGATCATGCCGGTGCTAAGAAAGTAATTTTAACAGTTCCTGCTAAGGATGATATTAAGACAATCGTACTTGGTGTGAATGAGCATGAGATTACTTCTGATTTGAAAGCTGTTTCTAATGCTTCATGCACAACAAATTGTCTTGCACCTCTTGCAAAAGTGTTGCATGAAACTTTTGGTATTGAACAAGGACTTATGACTACTGTTCATGCTTATACAAATGATCAAAGAATACTTGATCTTCCACATGTTGATCTTAGACGAGCAAGAGCTGGGGCTCTTTCAATTATTCCTACTTCCACAGGTGCTGCTAAAGCTGTTGGGCTTGTTTTACCTGAACTTAAGGGTAAGCTTAATGGTACTTCTATGAGAGTTCCTGTACCAACAGGTTCTATTGTTGATCTTACAGTACAACTTAAGAAAAAAGATGTTACAAAAGAGGAGATCAATTCTGCGCTTAAGAAGGCATCAGAGTCTAGAGAACTTAGTGGTATTTTAGGATATACAGAGGATCCAATAGTATCTTCAGATATTAAGGGAAATTCTCATTCTTCAATAGTTGATAGTCTTGAGACAATGGTGTTATTAAACGGTTTTGCAAAAGTGCTTTCATGGTATGATAATGAATTTGGATATTCTACAAGAGTAGTCGATCTTGCACAGAAATTAATTAAATAAGGTATAAGAATAATCTTGAGGTAATCATAAATGTCAATAAAAACGATGAAAGATTTTGACTTTTTAGGCAAGCGTGCTTTAGTAAGATGTGATTTTAATGTTCCCTTAAAAGATGGGAATATTACTGATGATACTAGAATTAGGGCTGCGTTACCCACAATAGAGTATCTTAAGTCTCAAGGAGCCAGGGTTGTTCTTATGAGTCATTTGGGTAGGCCAAAAGGAGAGAAAAATCTTAAATATTCTCTTATGCCTGTTGCTAAAAGACTATCAGAACTATTAGAGCAGGATGTTAAGATGCTTCCTGATTGCATAGGTGATGAAGTATCTTCTGTTGTTTCTTGTATGAAGAATGGAGAGGTTGTTTTACTTGAAAACATAAGATTTTATAAGTCAGAAGAGGAAAATTGTGATGTTTTTGCAAAAGAATTATCACAAAATGGTGATGTTTTTATAAATGATGCTTTTGGAACTGCTCACAGGGCACATGCTTCTACAGTTGGGATTGCAGCTTATTTGCCAGCTGTTGGTGGATTTTTAATGGAAAAGGAAAATGAGTTTTTGGGTAGAATTTTAAAGAATCCTGAAAAGCCGTTTGTTTCAATAATTGGTGGTTCAAAAGTTTCTTCAAAAATTGCAGTATTGGAGTCTCTTTTGTCAAAATCAGATGTAATGGTAATTGGTGGAGGAATGGCATATACCTTTTTAAAAGTAGAGGGGCATTTTATTGGGAAATCTCTTTTAGAAAATGGATATATTGATGTCGCTGCTTCTTTTTTGAAGAAGGCAAAGGAATTAGATGTAGAAATTATTTTGCCTATTGATCATGTTGTTGCAAGTGAGTTTAAGGAAGATTCTATTCCTGAGTATATTGGTTCTGTTGACATTCCCAATTATAAGATTGGAATGGATATTGGTGAAAAAACTTTAAGAAAAATTGAGGAATCTCTTGTTCGTGCAAAAACTGTGATTTGGAATGGTCCTCTTGGAGTTTTTGAGTTTGATTCTTTTTCTAAGGGTACAGCAAAGGTTGCAGAATATGTGGCAAGTTGTTCTGGTATTACAGTCGTTGGTGGAGGAGATTCAGTAGCTGCTGTTAATAAGTTTAATTTATCTGAAAAGATAACCCATGTTTCAACAGGGGGTGGTGCTTCTCTTGAATATCTTGAGGGGAAAATTTTACCGGGTATAAAAGTGTTGGAGAAGTGAAATGAGAAAGATATTTTTAGCGGGAAACTGGAAGATGCACTATACAAGTGTAGAAGCTGCAAGTGTTGCTAAACAAGTTGTAAGCGGAGTGCGAAATATTAAGGATGATATTGTAATTATGATAACTCCTGCATTTACATCTCTTTGTAAAGTTTGTAAAGTCACTAAAGGAAGTAATGTTTTTATTGGCGCTCAAAATATGTCTTATGAGAATAGTGGGGCAAGAACAGGTGAAATTTCACCTTCTATGCTTTTGGAATTTGGGGTTGATTATGTAATACTTGGTCACTCTGAATGTAGGGCTTATCTTGGAGATACTGATGAGGTGATAAATAAAAAAATTCTGGCAGGTCTTAGACATCCATTTAAATATTTGATTCTTTGTGTTGGGGAAAGTCTTGAAGAGAGAGAACATAATAAAACATTGGATGTTGTTTTAAATCAGGTTAGAAGGGGATTGATTTCTGTGCCTGAATCTGATCTTAATAGAATAATTTTGGCTTACGAGCCTGTGTGGGCAATTGGAACTGGGAAAACAGCAACAAAAGAAGAGGCACAGGAAGTTCATAAAGCAATTAGGCTTGAGATTAAATCATTATATTCAAAGTCAGCAGCAGATAATATTATTATTCAGTATGGTGGTTCTGTAAATATTGATAATGTGAAAGGCCTTGTGGGAGAAAATGACATTGATGGAGCATTGATTGGTGGTGCATCTTTAAAGGTTGATTCATTTTTGAATATAATTAATAAGGTAGCCAAATAGAGAGGTTTATTTTGGAATTGTTTAGATTTTTAACGTTTGTGTTTTTTATTATTACTTCGTTTGTGATTATTTTATTATTATTATTTCAAGATGAACAAAGTGATAGTATTGGAGGAGTGTTTGGAGGTGGAAGTTCTTCTATTTTTGGTTCAAAATCTTCAAGTATTGCCGTAGGAATTACGGCATTCTTCATTACACTTTTTTTTATTTTTGTTATTGTATTGTCTTTTATTAATACCAAGAGAGTTGATGACAATTTGTTAAAGGATGTAAAGGCAAATGAGAAAACTTCAACGTTTTGGGATGATGTAGAACAAGATAAAGATACTGTTAATGAAAAGACTTTAGATGAAGAAAAATAGTTAATCATTTAAGTTACCTATACTTGTATTATTTAATATTAGCCAGGTTATTTTATTGGAAGTCTATTGGAATTTTATTATGTTCTTTTAGATATTTTAAAGTTTGACTAAAGTGATTTGCTCCCAAGAAGCCATTATTTGCAGAATAAGGAGATGGATGGCTTGTTTCAAGAATTAAATGTTTTGATGCGTCTATTAATGCTTTTTTTCCTTTTGCAAAATTGCCCCATAGCATAAACACAATATTATTTAGGTTTTTTGAAATAGTTTTTATTACTTCATTTGTAAAAATTTCCCAACCGATGTCTTTGTGAGACGAGGGATGACCTTCTTCTACTGTTAATATTGAATTTAATAAAAATACTCCTTGTATTGCCCATCTTGTTAAGTCCCCATTTGGTATAGTTTTTATTTTTAAGCTTCTTTCTATTTCCTTGAAAATATTTTGTAGTGATGGAGGTATTTTGATGTCTGGATTGACAGAAAAAGCTAGCCCATTAGCTTGTCTTTTTCCGTGATATGGATCTTGTCCAAGTATTACCACTTTTATATCTTTGAATTGCAAAGAATCAAATGCATTGAATATTAGTTTTGGAGGTGGAAATATTCTTCCCTTTTTTGTTTTATATTCATTTTTTATGAAACTCACAAGTCTTTTAAAATATCCTTTACAAAATTCGCCTTTTAAAATTTTTTTCCAAGATTCTTCTATTTTTACTTCCATCCTTAAATTATATAGGAAATGATTTATTTTTGAACATTTTAATTTGATTTTATTTTTTTTTATCTAAACTTGTATTTTATGAATAGTGATATATTGAAGAGAATAGAAATTTTGTCTGAGTTTATTACGAAGCAAAGGAGGGATAGGATAGATGAAGTGTTAAGTAATCGTACTAATTATTTGACACTTGTGCTTGAAGATATTTTTCAACCTCAAAATGCAAGTGCTGCAATTCGTACAATTGAAATTTTAGGGCTTAGTAATATTCATATTATTGAGACCAATAATAAATATATTTTAAATCCAGATGTTGTTCTTGGGGCTTCAAAATGGATAGATATAGTTAAATATACATGTGTTCGAGCTGCATTTGATAATCTAAGAGATAATGGGTATAGAATAGTAGCTACATCTTTAAATAATCAGTCTGTATCTCTTGAAGATTTTCCAATTGATAATAAAATGGCAATATTTTTTGGAACGGAATTAACAGGACTTAGTCATGAGGTTTTAGAAAATGCTGATTTGCATTTAAAAATACCAATGTATGGCTTTACTCAAAGCTATAATATCTCTGTATCTGTTGCTATAGTCTTTTATTCGTTGATTAGTCGTTTAAGAAAGGGTTCCATTAGATATTTGTTAAATGAAGATGAGAAATTGGGATTAAAACTTGATTATTATAGGAAAGCTGTAAATAGAGCTCTGAGTATTGAAAAATTTAAGCTTTCCTAATTTCTTTGGTTTTCATAGTATTTAGGAAATAATAGATTAGGGTATCAATTGTCATTATTATAATGGTAAAAATCCATGAGCTTTCTATCATATTAATGTTATTGTCAGGGTATAATTGTGAGATTGCATACATTGAGATGTTAGCTAATATATAAGCTATACATGAAGCAAATAACCTTGACAGATTGTGATTGATCAATTTATTTCCTATGTTGTTCTTTTTTAGTATAGAATATATTTTGATATTAACATAACTACATAAAAATATAATGTATGTTCCAGTAAAAATTATTGAAATATAAGAAGCATTGTAAAACAATACTTTTAGGTGTATGTTAGAAGTGTCAAATTCATTTTGTTGAAAATATAATGTAAAGTGCATCATTATTACAAAAGTTATATGCATGAGCATGTTTAATGTTGCAGATTTTATGGCTAATTTATCATTGTATTTCTCTGTAAGCAGGTTTAATGAACAAAGAATTGAGAGAAATGTTGTTCCTGATAGGCTAATTCTTTGTTCAAATATTAATATTCTCTTTAAAATAATAAGGTTTGAAATTATTGTCATCATGATGTTAAAACAAAAAAGTCCTGACCTTTCAAATAGATAATATAATAATATTAATTGTAAATATACAAATATCACTAGGGTTATCCATAAAACCATGTCTATCATATTCTGATTATAATAGATTACTAAATAATAGTTAAGCAGATATTTTTGTTATGCTAAATTTTTTTGTTTTGGGATATATATTTTGCAATGTAGATGAATGGAGTTCCTAGAATTCCAGCAAGTCCTTTAATGATGTATGTAGAAATTACTATATCTAAATAAGCTTCTTGTGGAAATACATTGAAATATGTTGCAATATTTACAAAAATTATTGTATCCATTAGCTCACTTACAAGTGTTGAACCATTACTTCTTATGAATAGGAATTTTGGGAATTTATTTTTAATAAGATCGTATAAGTATATATCATTTAGTTGAGACATTATGTATGCGATAATTGATGCAAGCAATAAAATTGGAATTGAAGAGAAAATGCTCTCTAAGCTTTTTAGATATATATCCGAATTATTTGTTGAAAAATAAAGTTGAATATTGGTAATGAATGCAAAAGATATGAAGCTAATGAATCCAATATATATTGCTTTTTTTGAGATTTCTCGACCGTAAAGTTCTGATAAAATATCTGTTGCAACATATGATGATGCGTAAATAATATTGCCAAGAGTGGCATTAAATCCAAATATTGTTATTTGCTTTAAAACTTGAATGTTTGCAATAATTACAGATGATGTTACCCATGCGAATAATCCTTTTCGCCCAAAAAGCTTGTATATTATGATTAAAATTGAATAGATACAGATTAACAAAGTGCACCATAAAATTTCGTTGCTCAAAAAACTTCCTTATTTCATTTGTAATTTATTATATTATGATGATTATTATAAGCTTTTAAATTTTGTTTTGCAAATTGGATTATTTTGCCTTTTTAGATATATTTGTGTTATACTTTTTTATTAAAGTATGATAATTTAGAGGGGGATGTTTTGGATTTGACTAAAAATTGAGTAGCATAAGTTGCAGGCAGAGTGAATCTCTTAAAACTTCTTTAATAAATGCAAAAAATAATAACTTTACAAGTTCAAATCTTGTAATGGCTGCTTAAGTTAGCAGAGAGTTTTGTTGAATTTTGCTTTGAGGTTCAGTTTATACTCTTTCAAAATATCAAAGCTTGCTTGAAAGTATTTCAAGTTAACTTTCAGGGACTTTTAAACTTGAGAGTAATTAGGTGGTTTGCTAGCTTTTCCAGGCCTTGTTACTTAAAATAAATACTAGCTAAGCTTGTAGACGCTTGTGATATTGTTTTTAGGACGCGGGTTCAATTCCCGCCATCTCCATTATTATTTTAATTATTAAAAAAAACATTACCTAGAAAGCGTCCTATCGGAATCGAACCGACATCATTAGCTTGGAAGGCTAAGGTAATAAGCCATTATACGAAGGACGCGTAAATGACAAAGTTGATTTTATAAAAAATACACTATTATGTCAATTGATTTTATTATTAATTTTAGATAGTATTTTTTACTTAGCAAGTATAATTATGTTTTCTTTTGTGTGAGTTGATATAATATAACATAGGCTTTTTGTGTGGAGGACTTAATGGGCGAAAGAGGGGAAGTGTATTCTGATAAATTATTTACAAATTCTGATAGAACTTATTTTTTTAATGTTAAAGAAAATAGGAAAGGGGATTATTTTTTAAATATTGTAGAGAGTAAGAGGAATATGAATGGAGATTTTGAAAGACATTCAGTTTTTGTTTATGAAGAAAATATTGAGGAGTTTGAATCAAATTTATTAAGGGCAATTTCTGTTATTAAGAAAAAAATTTCTCAAAATTCAGTTTCAAGAAAAGAATATCATAATGATTTTGATCGTCATAATGAAAATGTTAAAGGCGACAATCTTAATTTTGACAGGAATGATCTTTTATCAGGAAAACCTAGAGATAGAGATAATTAAAATTATATTTAAATGAGTTGAAAACTCTTTCTATGAAGGCTTAAGATTCCATATTTTTTTATAGCATCTTTATGTTCTTTTGTTGGATATCCTTTGTTTTTTTTAAGTGCATATAGGGGATAAAGTTTATCGTATTCATCCATCAATTTATCTCTTTTGACTTTTGCAATAATTGATGCTGCTTTTATCTCATTAATTATGGAATCTCCTTTAATTATTGCTTGGATTTTTTTAGCTTTTATTTTTGGAATAAATTTTCCGTCTACAAGTATTAAATTACATTCTATGCTTAACTTTTCATATGCAGTTTGCATTGCAAGAAGTGAGGCATGATGAATGTTAATTTTATCAATGATTTCGTTAGAAACTTCTGCAAATGCGTAATATGAGTTTTCAAGTATTAATGATGATAGGTATTCTCTTTTTGCTTTCTTAAGCTTTTTTGAGTCATCTAGTTCATTTAAGAAATTTGGTTTCCCTTTGAAAATGACAGCTGCACTTAGAACAGGTCCAAATATGCAACCTCGTCCAACTTCATCAATTCCACAAATCATAACTATTGATTATAATATAAAGTCATCCTTGATAGATTAATCTTGTTTGTAATTTAATTGGAGAATAACTTTGTTTTTAGAGAAAATAAGTCTTTTAGGTTTTAAGTCTTTTATTAAAATGCAGGAAGTAAAATTAAGTGGTAGTTTGAATTTTATTGTTGGGCCCAATGGTTGTGGGAAGAGTAATTTATTAGATGCAATTCGTTTTTGTATAGGAGAGGATAATGTGAGTATTTTAAGAGTTAAGAATATTACAGATTTGATTTCTGCATCGAAATCTGGGGAGTCTCATTTTGCTGAAGTAACTCTTTTTTTTAACAATGAAGGTTTATCTATCAGTGATTTTAGGGATAAATTTTACATCAGAAGAAGGCTTTATAAGGATGGCACAAGTGAATATTTTTTCAATAATGATGCTTTAGATATTAAAAGCTATAAGGTTCTTATGAGTAATCTGAGATTTAAGAATTCACCTTATATGTTTATTAATCAAGGTAAGATTGAAAAAATTTCTTCAAATGAGAATATGAATTTGAAATCTTTGATAGAAGAGGCTAGTGGAATAGATCTGCTTAAAGTTGAAGAAGAACAGTCATATAAGAGATTGGAAAAGTCCAGAGAAAATTTAAATTCTTTGTGGACTTTAAGAGGCGAGTTGAATGAAAAATATGAGAAGATTAAAAGTGATTTTTTGCTTAAGGGTAAGTATCAAAAATTAAAGAAAGATTTAGAAGAATTGGAAAAAAAATTAAGATTAAAAAAACTTTTTAATCTTAATTTTGAGTTGAATGAACTTAAGAGCAAGTTGGATATTAAAGATATAGATAGGATTTTATCTCTAAATAGCTTTTCTATTGAAAGTATTAAAGAGAAATTGGAATTTTATTCTTTTAGAGAAAAAAATGTTGTTAAGAATATTGAGATAATTAAAAGAGAAATTGAAGCTTTAAAGACTAAATTGCTTGGAGTAGAAATTAAAATTCAGAAATTAGAACATGATAGAAAAGGAAAAGTGAATTTAGCAAATATACTTATGGGCAATAAATCACAAATTGAATCAGTAAAAGTCAGTGTAAATGAAGAGTTGATGAACTTGAATAATGCTCTTCAAGTTAAGAAGAAAGATTTTTTTTATCTTACTGATGAGATAAATAGATACACTAGAAGTTTTTTTGAGCTTATTGATTTGATTTTATCCATTTCTAAGGATAGCAACATAGAAGAATTTGAATTATTGAAGAAAAACATTTTGAATTCTTTAAAGTTTTTTGAAGATACCTTAAGTATAAAGTATATTAAAGAGATTAGGGAAAATTTACTTAAATATATAGTTAAGGAAGATAAGCTTTTAAATTTATTAAAGGAAAAACTTGAACCTATTTTTGAGCAAAATGTTGACTTAAGGAAATTTTTGCTTGAAAAGAATAGTTCTAAAACTATCCTTGCAAAGGAAATAACTACTATTGAGAGTTTAGTATCTGATAAAACGGTAAAACTAAACGAGATATTAGGCGAAATTGAATATACTGAGCTTTCTAGACTTAAGAATGAAGATGAAATTAATCTGATAGATAGTAATTTGAAATTTTTATTTGAGACTAGAGATGAGCTTAAGGAAAGACTTAATAGTTTGGGCTTAAAACTAGACGAGTTGAGTATGGAGAGAAGTGATATTAATATTAATTTAGATAAATTTTTAAGTGAAGCTAAGGGTAGTGAATTGGTTGTTAATAGTGAGATTCATTCTTTAAATTTACTAGATGCCTTTAGGAATTCGTCTTATTATGAATATATGAAAAAACAGGCGGAATATGATATTTTATTTAATGCTAGCTTAGATATTGAAGGTGATATGAAAAATTTTGATCTTGATAATAAACATTTGGTAAAGTTTGAACTTGTAGAGGATATTGCAAAAATAGATTCTTTACAAAAGGAAATTAATATGATTGAACATAATAATTATATTTTCTTTAATATTGAGAAAGAATACAATGAGATAAAAGAAAAGGTCGAAAGAATAGATTTGCAGATAGATGATTTAAATTTAACCAAAGAATCTTTAAATAAATTGAGGAAAAAAATAAAAGGAGAAATTGATAAAAGATTTAATGATGCATTTGTTGCGATTAATAATCATTTTATTTATTTTTTTAATCGAATGTTTAAAGGTAATGGGAGTCTTTTTTACAGTAAAAATTCAGGAGAGGTAGAGATCAAGATAGATTTTAAGGATAAGTTAACTAAGGGGAATAAAATGCTTTCCGGAGGAGAACATTCTTTGATTAGTATAGCATTTTTGTTTGCTTTGTATTATTATTCTCCTGCTTCATTTTGTGTACTTGATGAGATAGATGCTTCTCTTGATTTTGAAAATAGCAATAGGCTTTCTGCACTTTTGAACGAACTTGGGCAGAGAGTTCAATTGTTGGTAATAACTCATAATATGTATGTTGCTCAAGGGAGTAAGAATTTAATCGGTATTACTAGTGAGAGTGGCGAAAGTGTGGTATTTGATATATAATTTGTTAGGCATATTAAGGAAGCTATTATGGGAGAGAAAAAATTTTATTTGCAAAGCTATTTTTTAATTTCAGTATTTTTATTGATTATTATTTCCTTTTTGACCTATTTTTATTCATATAGAATGCTTGAAGAGACTCGTAGCACTACAACAGAAGATTTAAATCAAAAATTGAAATTACTTAATATAGAAGATTTTTATTTCGATTTGAATTCTAGTCTAAATATGGATGATTTTTTTTTCCCCAAGCCTAATCTTACTGATGGTAAATTAGGAAATAGTTTGATGCATTATCAGTCAGTTAATGAAGGACTTCTTAAGGGGCTTTGGATAAAGTCAGAAAATTTGTTTAATATTAATTTAGAAAAGGAAAATGAGTCATTAATTGATAAAATTTTGGAAAATTATAAGTGAGTAAAAAATTTTTTATTTATTTTAGTTTTTTACTTTTTATTGTTAATGCATTATTTTCTTTATCTTTTAAAAATCAATACAGTACTTATGAACTTGATTTTAGCAGTGATAAGCACGAGTTTTCGTTAAATACTGATTCAAAATTTAATTTTTTTTTTAAAGATGAAGCTTGGATTTATGTTGAAAACGCTAAGAACAATTCATTTATTAGACTTTTATCAGAATCTTATCAAGATGGGAGAGCTATGTTTACTTTTCAAACTTCAAGGAATGCTGGAAATATTGTGTTGACTTTTAAATATCAAAATGTAAAAGATGCTAGGGAATTTACTAAAAATGTAGTGTTGAAGATTACTAAGCAAGAAGAAGTATCTAAGTTAGATAAAATGAATCCTGGAGATAATTTGGATTTAAACAAGAGTATTAATCTTAATAATGGTAGTTTAAGTTCAAAAGATATTATGAGAAGGGCTTTAAATTTATCTTATATTAATGACCACAAGGGAGCAATTGAGTTACTTAATAGTTATGATTTTGATGATAATGATTATACTTTATTAAAAGCCAAGCTTTATTATAAGGATAAGGATTATTTAAATTCTTATTTGAGTTACTTGAGTTTGAGAGATAGATGCTTTAATGAAATTTTTTTAAATCTTATTGAGCTTGGAATTAAATTAAATAAAGTAGAAAATGTATTAAGAGATGTTAGGTTTTTGGTAGAAAATAATATTGATTTTAGTGAAGATATTTATCTTGATATTCTTGAGTTTTTGTTAATGAATGGTGAGTATGATTTTTTTTTGAATTTAAGTTTGCTATACTACCCAAAGTATATGAATTCAAAGTTTCCAGATAGGTATAATTATTTATTAGGCAAGCTGTATGAAACTGAGAGCAAGTATAAGAATTTTGTAGAGTCTCTTAGTTATTATAAGAGAGTTGTTGATGGCTATCCTTTTAGCAATTATTATGAGCTCTCTAAATTGAGATATTTATTTTTAAAACGGTTTTTTTAGGAGAATTTGGTATGATTAGGCGTAGACTTACTAAACAACTTGAAGTAATCAAAGATTATCTTTGGGATATGAAAGAGTGTGTGCTTAAAATAATAGAAAACTCGTTAATAGCTTTAGAATCTAGAGATAAAAATTTGGCTAAAAAGATTATTAATGAGGATGAAAAGATGATAGATGATTATCAATATGATATTGAAGATTTATGTGGGAGAATAATTGCTACTGAACATCCTGTTGCTACTGAACTTAGAGAAATTTTGGCTATTATTAAAATAATTAGCTCTCTTGAACGTATTGCTGATCATTCTACTAAAATTGTCAAAGTTGTGCTTCTTTTAGAGTCTAATGTAGGAGATTTTTCTTCGGTTGACATTTATCAGAAACCTTTAAGGGAGATGGCAGATACAGCAAAAGATATGCTTTCAAATATTTTTGATGCTTACTTTGATGGAGATTTTATTAAAATACTTAAAATAGTAAAGTATGATAATGTTATTGATAAATTGTTTTCAAAGCAAAAAACGGTTGTAATTAATGCTATGAAAGATAACCCAGAGAATTTAGATTATCTTTTAAATATCCTATTTTTAAATAGTTTTTTAGAAAGAGTCGGAGACCATGTTGCAACGATAGGTGAGTTACTTTATTTTGTTAAAGTAGGTGAGAAAGTAAATCTGACTTAAAGAGAAATTTATTGAGTTATAACTTAAGTAAAGAGTAATTATTAGAAGTTGTAATGTTGTTGTTTATATAAAAAAATTTTATTGATTTTAAAAAAGGTATTTTAAAATCAATAACTATAAATTGCTTTATCTGATTGATTTTTTATATGTTGCTGGCATAATATACTCTAAATTTTTATTACTTCTAATTGTTTCTGAATGACCGATCAACAAATAAGAACCATCTTTTAAATGTTGACTGAATTTTTCAGCAAGTTTATTTCTAGTTTTTTCGTCAAAATAAATCATTACATTTCTGCAGAAGATTAAATCAAATTTTTTCTTAAATGGGAAAACTTCATTCATTAGATTTAATTTTTTAAATTGGATCATTTTTTTTAGTATGTCTTTGACTTCAAATTTGTCATTTGTAAATTTGTTTAAATATTTGGTTTTTAAATACTTTGGAAGTGTTTTTACACGATCTTGTGGATAAATTCCTTGATTAGCTTCATTAAGAACAGTAACTGAAATATCTGTTGCTAAGATTTTTGCTTTACATTGAATTTTGTTGTTGCTTATGTATTCATTTAATATCATTGCGATTGTATATGGTTCTTCTCCGCTTGAACATCCAGATGACCATATTCGAATTTCTTCTTCTCCTGATTGAGATATTTGATTAAGTATTTTTGGTAATATTTCTTTTTCAAGAAATTCAAAATGATTAGGTTCTCTAAAAAAATAAGTATGATTTGTTGAAATTTTGTCAACTAATTCTATTAAAGACATTTGATTTTTATGATTTTCTAAGTAATGGATATATTCTGTAAAGTTGCTAAAATTTTTTGCTTTGATTATTGATGATAATCGACTTTCGATTAACAATTTTTTTTTCTCGTTAAGGTTAATGCCGAAATTATTATAGATTATTCTGATTAACCTATTAAGCTCTTCTTGATTTATTTTGATATTAAACTCATTATTCATATGCATTATCTTCTACGTTAATAAGGGGCTTAACCCAAAAATATTTTATACATATTCATTTATAATATCAAAAATGCTTTTTGATATAAATGCTTTAATTGAAATAATATTTTAATTATGTTATTTTAATATCTAAAATGTTATATTACTTAAGTTATTGAAGGTTGTTTTTATGCATAAGAGAGTAAAGCGCACAAAAGAAGTTTTATCTAAAATTGATTTTAATGATAGAAGGGTTGGCAAGTGGGGACTTTTAGCACTTATATTGATTGTATTTGGATTTATTATTGCGCCCTTAATGCCAGGTTTATTTGATACTACTAATTCATCTAAGTTAAAGTTTGGATCTTATAAGGGACAACCAATTTATTATGAAAAAGACAATATGTTTGCTCAATATGTTAATTATTACTCAAATGTTTATTCTAATTTAAAAAAAGATAACAATTTTGTTGATATGGAATATTTTATTTGGAACTTGGCTTTTAAGAAATATATTGAAGATATTGCCTTTCTTGATTTAGCAAAGGATAATGGTTTTTACATTTCAAAAAGCATCTTGAATAAAAATTTAATTAATTCTCCTGTGTACTTAGATTCTAATGGTAGTTTTAGTCCCAAGAGATATAAAAAAGTTTCTGATTATCAGAGGTTTAAAACTCATAGTGAAGCAGTAGAAAAATTACTATCTTCTAACATTCAGGTTTTGCTAAGCAGTAGCTTTATATTGTCAAATTCTCTTCTTAATGCTATTAAGACTATGAGTGAAGTTAGAAAGAATGTTGTATATATTGTGCTCTCATATCAGGATTTTCCAAGAGATGAGATAATCTCTTATGTTGATAAAAATCCAACTTTATTTAAGAGCATAGATATTGCATCTGTTCGTTTTAAAAATTTAAAAGATGCTGGTGATGCTTATGAAAAATTGTCTAAGGGCATGCCTTTTGAAGAGGTTGCTAAATTTTATTCTGAAGACATGACTAATTTTAAAGGTATTGCTTCTTTTAAGAAATATTATTTTGATTTGGATCTTATGCTTGAGAAAAAGGAGGATCTTGGTGCAATCTTCTCTTTGAAGATGAATGAATTTACTAATCCTATTAAATCTAAGAATAGAAGTGAATATGAGATATACAAAGCATTAAGCGATGTTTATGATTTTAATAAAGATTCAGAGCATGATATTAGTTCTGTTAGAAATTATATAGAAACTTATGAACCAAGTCTTATTGAGACTTTTCTTGAGAGTAAGCTTAATATTATTCGTTCTGAAATTAATTCTGGGGAACTGCAACAAGTTCTTAAAAATTATAAGTTGGCATTAAAAGAGGATATTGTTAATCTTGCATATAATATGAATATTTATCCTAGTACTTTAAAAGAGCTGTCAGTTTTTAGCAATAGTAAGGATTTTTATGATATCATTTTTAATTTGCAAGAAGGTCAGTGGTCTAATCCCTTTTTGGCAGATCGCAGAGTTTATTTGTTTTCTTTGCGTTCAGCTGAAAATTATTCTACTAATTCTGATAATTTAATTAAAGAAGATCGTGTTTTTGATAATCTTTATCAGGCAAATAATAAGTTGGTATTAGATTATGTTTTGAATAAAAATGATTTTAAGGATAATTTTTATGAAGCATTCTTTTCTTTACGGGATTTTAGCTTGAAAAATGAGTAATTAGTATGTTCAGGTCACTTATACTATTATTGGGTTGAGATAAATAATAAATGAAAATCATTTAGTATGTGTTTTACAAAATTGATTTTATTTCTTTTTTTTATTTTGTTTTCTTGTGTCAAAGAAAATAAGGATTTTATTGTTTTTAACAAAGAGATGAAAAAACTTAGCGAAGTGAGTTATTCTGATGTAGATATAAGTGAAAATAGTGGAGAAGATGTTTTTGGATCTCTTATTGATCTTAAGGGCTATAAGATTCTTTCAGTTCATCAGGAAAATTTAAATTTAGATGTTTATTTTGAGCAAGTGGTTTTAGCACAGAATTTTTCAGATTTTAAGACTTATTTGTTTATTATTGGATTTGATCCAAAAAGCCATGAGGCAGTTGTTCTTTTTAAAACACAGGTAGATATTGATTCTAAAAATTCTTACAATATGTATCTTGAAGATATTACTGGTGATTATTACTTGGATATAGTAGTTCAAGGCTTTTTGAATGAAGATTCTGTTTTATATGTCTTTCAAAGATCAGTTGCAAATGATGTTGCATCTTATAGGCCTATTTTTTTTGATAAAGTGAATGGAAGTATTATTATAAATAAGTATGATAGGTCTTCAGCTTATGATGATAAGAAGTCAAGGGAGAGTTACTCTATTTCTTTAGAGAGATATGAGAGGCAAGGTGAGGATGTGATAGTGAGTAAGATAGAAAAGTATGAGTACTCTCAATCCCAAGGGAAGTATTATCCTTTATCTGCTAGTGAAAAGGTCGGTCGGATAGATAATAATATATATAAAACTTTAAAGAATTTGCCCAAAGATGAAGTTTATAAATTTTTATATGGTATTTGGTATGATAGTGATGTCCAGCGAAGTTTAGGAAGATTAAATTTTGAGAATGTTTTATTTTTATCATTTAATAGGGCTCTTAATGAGATTAGTATTTTTAAGAGCAATTCTCAGGAAATTGCACATATTGATTATATCTCAAAGCCTGCCTATAATACTCTTAATATTAGTACCAAGTCTATTTTTTCAGATTTAATAGTATATAATTTTTGGATTAAAATCATTGATATTGATAATATTGAGATAAAAGTTGATACTGGAACAGATGCTTATGATAAGCATGGATTTTCAGGTATTTTTAAAAGATTTGATGACTCTATTTTAGTTAAGGATGAGAAGAGATCTTTTTTTATTCCAAATGGTAATTATGTATATAAAGATATTATTTATGATTTTTCTTATCCTAATCTTACTTATATTGTTGAAGATAATATTTATTATGGGATTTTTAACGTCTTTAATTTAAATAATAATTTAATTCTTGAATATGAAATAAGTATGGATGAAAATACGATAAGCAAAGTATTTATTATTGAGCATAGCGAGAGAATACTTCAAAAGCAAAAGTTTTCTACCATTATACTTAATCCTATTAAAATTTTAAAAGATGAGGTAAGTTTGGTGAAGGGGCAAAAATTGAAACTTGAAAGGATAGAAAAATTAGGATAAATTTTATGAAAATATTGAGAAGCATTTTTACTTATATTATTTTTTTGTTAGTAATTTTTACTTTGACTATTTTATTTCCGGTATTTTTAATTTTTAAGATTTTCAAATTTGAGAATTATTTTATAAAATTTGTTTTTATATTAATTAGATTTGCTATTAGGATAGGTTTGTGGTTTGTTGGAATTAAAGTTATTGTTACAAAGGATGATGATTTTTCTTTTTATGAGGGTAGTGTAGTCATTATGGCAAATCATATTGCTTCAATGGATCTGCTTTTTTTAATATGTGTTTTTATGAAACCCTTTATAATAGTTGTTAAATCATCACTTTTAAGAATTCCTTTAGTTAATTTTCTGTTAATTTCTATGGGAGTTATTTTTGTAAATAGGAATAGTATAAAATCTTCTGCTATTGCTCAAAAGAGAGCAATTAAGGTTATTAAGAAAGGGTGGGCTATTGGAATTTTTCCTGAAGGGACTAGAAATCGAGGTGGTAAAACAAGAGATTTTAAAAGAGGTTCTGTTAATCTAGCTTTAAGGACAAATTCTCCAATTATTCCTGTTACTTTGCTTAATACACATAAGTTTTTTATTAAAAATTTGATATTGAATTCAGGATTATCCATATATGTGCATATTCATTCTCCAATAGATATTTTTAGTTTGACAAATGAAGAAAAGGAGAATCTTCATGTTATTGTTAGAGATAGGATAGTTAAAAAATTGGAAGAGATGAAAGTTCAATATAATGTTGATAGGAATTTGAATGAAAACAAATAATTATGATGAGAGTAAAATTATTACCTTATCTTCTCTTGAACATATTAGATTGCGATCTGGAATGTATATTGGGAGATTGGGAGATGGTTCTAATATTGATGATGGTATTTACATTTTAGTAAAAGAGATTATCGATAATTCAATTGATGAATTTATTATGGGTTATGGTAAAGAGATCTTGATAAAAAAAGAAGATAATGTCATTGGTGTAAGAGATTATGGTCGTGGGATTCCTCTTGGCAAAGTTGTGGAGAGTGTTTCTGTTATTAATACTGGTGCTAAGTATAATGATAATGTTTTTCAGTTTTCTGTAGGACTTAATGGAGTTGGAACTAAAGCTGTTAATGCTTTAAGCTCAAAATTTTTAGTACGGTCGATGAGAGGAGGTAAGTTTTTTGAGGCGATTTTTTCAAAAGGAAATTTAATTGAGACGGCAGAGGGTAAATCTGATGAGCAGGATGGTACTTATATTGAATTTTTAGCTGATACGGAGATTTTTGGCAAATATAAATACAGTGAAGATTTTTTGAGGAGAAGATTTTTTCATTATGCTTGTTTGAATAAAGGTTTAAAAATCAAGTATAATGATGAAATTTTTCAGTCTAATAATGGGCTTCTAGATTTTATGAATGCTGAGATTAAGTGTGAGGATTTACTTTATGATTTTGTTTATTATTCTAGTAGGACTTTGGAATTTGCCTTTTCTCATACAAACAATTATGGTGAGACATATTTTTCATTTGTGAATGGACAGTATACTAGTGATGGAGGTACCCATCAGACAGGGTTTAGAGAAGGTTTTGCTAGGGCCATCAATGATTTTTTAAAAAAAACATACTCATCTACTGATGTTAGGGAAGGGCTTGTTGCTACTCTTTCAGTGAAAATAAAAGACCCAATGTTTGAAAGTCAGACGAAGAATAAGCTTGGTAATATTGAAATTAGAAGTGATATTGCTAAAGAAGTGCAAAGAATAATTTTAGAGATTCTTTATAAGGATAAGGCACTTGCAAAGATAATTGAAAACAAAGTTGTTGAGAATGAACGTCTTAGAAAAGAATTAAGTAGTGTGCGAAAAGAGGCGAAAGAGAGAGCAAGGAAAATATCTTTTAAAATTCCTAAGCTTAAGGATTGTAAGTTTCACTTTAATGAAAAGAGTATGCAATCTAATTCGACTATGATTTTCTTAACAGAAGGAGATTCTGCAACAGGTTCAATGGTATCTTGCAGAGATGTATATACACAGGCTATATTTTCTCTTCGTGGTAAGCCTCAAAACATGTTTGAAAAGAATAAGTCTGAGATATATAAAAATGAAGAACTTTACAATATGATGGTGGCTCTTGGCATTGAGGAGTCAATCGAAAATTTGAGATATAATAAGATTATAATTGCAACAGATGCAGATTTTGATGGTTTTCATATTAGAAATTTGCTTTTAACGTTTTTTTTGACTTATTTTGAAGATTTGGTTTTGAATGGACATATCTATATTTTAGAAACACCACTTTTTAGGGTTAGAAATAAAATTTCTACTATTTATTGTTATACTGAAGAAGAGAAACAGAAAGCTATTCTTGAACTTAAGAATCCTGAAGTTACAAGATTTAAAGGACTTGGGGAAATTTCTCCAAGTGAATTTAGGAGTTTTATTGATGTTTCTAGCATTAAGCTTACAAAAGTAGATCTTATTAATATCAAGGAAATAAAAGAAAAATTAGGGTTTTATATGGGGCCTAATACTCCTGATAGGCGAAACTTTATTATGGAGAATTTGATTTAATGGATATTAAAACATTACTTAAGGATAATTTTTTACAGTATTCATCTTATGTTATTAAAGATCGTGCGATTGCCAGTGTTATTGATGGATTTAAGCCTGTACAGAGACGAATTATACATTCACTTTTTGAGATGAATGATGGTAACTTTCATAAAGTTGCAAATGTTGTTGGCAATACAATGAAATATCATCCTCATGGGGATACTTCAATTTATGAAGCGCTTGTTAATATAGCAAATAAAGATTTATTTATTGAGAAGCAAGGAAATTTTGGTAATCTTTTGACAGGTGACCCTGCTTCTGCTTCACGTTACATTGAATGTCGATTAACTCCGCTAGCATTTGAAGTTCTTTATAGCAAAGAAATAACCTCTTATGAACCTTCTTATGATGGTAGAAATGATGAACCTTTAATTTTTCCTGCTAAAATTCCTGTGATACTTATTCAGGGAAGTGAAGGAATTGCTGTTGGAATGGCTGCTAAAATTCTTCCTCATAACTTTAATGAAATTTTAAATGCTGTTAAGAGTGAGTTGCTTGGCGAGCCTTATGAGCTTTACCCTGATTTTCCAACAGGTGGTATAGTGGATGTTAATGAATATGCTGATGGAAATGGAAAAGTGTTGGTTCGTGCGAAAATTGAGTCTACAGATGATAATAAGGCTATTTTAATAAAAGAATTACCATTTGGAGAGACTACTGAGAGTTTGATAGCTTCAATTGAGAAAGCTATTCGTAAAAATTATATTAAAGTTTCAAGCATTAACGATTTTACTACTGAGAATGTTGAGATTGAATTAACTCTTCCAAGAGGGGTTTATGCGAGTGAAGTGATTGAAAAATTATATCATTATACAAATTGTCAAGTATCTATTTCTGTTAATTTGCTTTTACTAAGTGATAGATATCCTGTTATTTATACTATTACAGACATCATCAAATTTCATGCTGAACATTTGCAAAAAGTTTTAAAGATGGAGCTTGAATTAGAGAGAAGTAAAATTATTGAGAAGATATTTTATAAGAGTTTGGAACAAATATTTATTGAAAAGAAAATTTATAAAATCCTTGAGACTATTTCTAAAGAGTCTGATGTTGTTAATATTGTACTGAATGAAATTTTCAAGTATAGGAATAATTTGTCTAGAGAGATTGTTTTGAGTGATATTGAGAATTTACTTAAAATTCCTATTAGGAAGATAAGTATGTTTGATATTGATAAAAATAATAAAGACATTCGAACTTTAAATAAAGAATTAAAAAATGTAGAGAGTAATATTAATTCAATTAAGGGTTATGCAATAAATTTTATTGATAAGCTTCTTGCAAAATATTCTAAAATTTATCTTAGAAAAACGGAAATATCTTTAATTAAGTCAAAAAATGTTAGAGAAATAGCTACTAAGAATATGAAGGTTTATTTGAACTTAAATACAGGTTTTGTTGGAACCAGTCTTATTATTGATGGTGAGTTTATTGGTAATGCTAGTCACTATGATAAATTATTGATATTTAGAAAAAATTCTTATGTGTTAAAAAATATTGAAGATAAAACCTTTATTGATAAGAATAATTTGGATGCTTTAGTGTATGATATAAATAATTCTAAAGAACAAGTATTTTCTGTAATTTATCTTAATAAAGTTGATAATTTTTATTATCTTAAGAGATTTAAGATAGATAAGTTTGTTACGGATAAGGTTTATAAATTTTTAAATGATGAGGATGAATTTGTAGATTTTGCTTTAAATCCGGAATTTGTAGAATTTTCTACTAGTAAAAATATTGTTAAAGTGATTAATATTAATGATTTTATGGTTAAATCGCGAATTTCTGTGGGCAGAAGAATTTCAAGCAGTAGTATTAAAAAAATTAAGTTTAAGTAAAGTTATAACTAAATTATTTAATAATTAAATTATATATAATTGAATAATTTAGTTAAATTATATATAATTTAATTATTAAATAATTTAGTTAATTTATATATAAATTAAATATTAAATAATTTAGTTAATATTTAATTATATGATGGGGGTATTTTATGAAAAGAATGTTAATATTAATGTTATTTCTTCTTTGTTTTTTCGTTAGTTTTGCTCAAAGTAATGGTGATATGATTTCAGAGAGTGGTGGTAGTGTTGGGATAGATAACTTTTTATTTTATGAGTCTAATAAAAAAACTGCATTAATTCCTGCTTTATTAAATGTTACTATAGGATTTGGAATAGGAACTTTTACTCAAGGAGATGTTCTTGGTGGACTATTGCTTATGGGTACTGATGCTTTGGGTGTAAGTTTGTTAACTTATGGTCTATTTTCTAGACATCAGTTTAATACACTGACTGAAGCTCAACAAAAAACAGATCCAGGACAAAAGAAGGGAACGATTTCTGTATCTTTAATAGCAATAGGGGCTGCTACTATGGGTTTAACACGTATTGTGGGCATTATACTTCCTTTTACATATGCGTATAATTTTAATAAAAGGCTTCAAAAAGATTTAGGAATTGAGTTAGGAGGATTTAAACCTACATTTGATTTAAACTTCAATGAAGGTAGTACTGGTGGGTTGTTGGGACTTGAGCTTGCTTTTGTTAAGAAGTATTGATTATTTGATTATAAAAAAGTAAGAATTGAGTAGTTATAATGTTTATTATAACTACTTTTTTAGTATTAATTTTAGTGATGATTTATTTTAAGAATAATATATTTATGATACTGATATAGTTTAAACGAATTACATTAGGTGCTTTATTTGAAATTATTATCTTGTTTTAAAAGTTTATGTTTTATATTGAATTTATCTATATTGTTTAATTACTCGGCCTAAATCTTTTTTTATGCTTTTTTGTTTTAACACCTCTCGTTTATCAAATAATTTTTTTCCTTTACATATTCCAAGTTCTACTTTTATTAATGAATTTTTCAGATAAATTGAAATAGGAACTAATGTGTATCCTTCCTTTTGTTTAAACCTTTTGAGCTTGTGTATTTCTTTTTTTGTTATAAGAAGTTTTCTGAGTCTTGTTTCTTCATGGTTGAAGATATTACCTTCTTTATACTTTGCTATATGTAAGTTTTCAAGCCACATTTCGTCTCTTTTAATACTGGCAAAACTATCATTAAATGAAAATTTTTTTAATTTAATAGATTTAACTTCAGTTCCTTTTAAGACAATTCCGCAGTTTATTTTATCTTCAATAAAATAATTAAATCTTGCTTTTTTGTTTTCAAGCAATAATATGCTCACATCTATTCCTTCTCAATAACAAGTCTAAATCCAATATTTGGAGAATAACTCCAATTCTTAAAAAATGAAGCTTTCATTGAAGGTTTAAGTATTGCATTGTTATGATAGTTATATGTTCTAATTTCAGTGATTAGCGAATTGAAGTTTGAGTTTGCAGAATATATGTCATTTTCACTTTGAAATAATAGAGTTTCATTGAAACTTGAGTTTTGCATTAAATTCCAAAATCCAACTTTCTTAGATATTTCATTGACATTTAGACTATTTATAGCCCTTGGTACTTCTCTTTGATATAGTTCCCATTCTTGAGATATAGGAAGTCTTGCTTTAAATCCTTTTGGTAGACTTGAAGAATACCATTTAGCATATTCCATTGCTGCATGATAAGATATGTTTGTAATGTCTTCATTTGAGGACATTTGTTTAAAGGTTTTAAGATAACTTTCATCTACAAGTTCTTCTTTTATTAGATTATCTTTATTGTTTAGTGTCCACTTTGGATTTTCATTTAAGAAATCTTGATATTCAGCTTTAGTCACATTTCTATTTTGGATTAAAAATTCTTTTAAATTATATGTGGTTTTGAGTGTAAGGTTTTGTGAGTATAACTTGTAATTTTTAACACTTTCAATATTTTGTGACGGTATCTTTTTGAAATTATTTAGATACAAATTTATGCTTTTATTTTCAACTTTTAAAGTTTTATTCTCATTTTTTAATTTTTCTATTAATGCTTTAAACCATGTTTCTTTAGATATTTGTTTTTGTTGTTCTTTATCCAAGTTTTCAAAAAACCAAATTATTGATCTGCTTTCTAGATTAAAGTTTTGTTGTAAAGATTCCCATATTTCTTTATTGTTATTATTTTTTATTAAGTAGATGTTTGTGTATACTTTCAGAAAGTCTTTAAATATTTCATTCGAATTTAAATATGGAATAGATGATTTAAAGAATTTTTTTATTTCTTCTGGATGATTTTTAAAATCATTTAAAAGTAGTGAGAATACAGGAATTAATTTTATGTTTTCATTAGTATTTTTAATTTTTGTCATAACTGAGAGTTCTTTTTGTCTTTGTGTAATGATTTTATTGGGATCTTTTAGTTCTAAATCAATATTAAACTTATAGCTTGTGAATAAGCTATTTTGTATTTCAATTTTTTTTTCATAAGTCTCAAATCCGAGTCTTTGAATCTTTAAGGTGCCTTTAGTAGCACTTGTATATTTGTTTAATGGTGTTCTTCCAATGTATTTTTCGTCTAGATAAACATGTGCATTATTTATGTTAGTGTTTATTTTTAAATATGCCCCAGGATTTTTTAACTTGTTGTTTATGATTAAACTGAACAGTAATATTAATGGTAGAATAATTATTATAAAAAAAACATAAACTTTTGGGGTTATTCCTAAGATTGGTTTTAACTTTACTTTAAGTGCTTCTTCCTTAATATTAGGAATGCCATTCTCTTTAAGCATATATAGTGATTATAAAAAAGTATTAGAAGAAATTCAATATTGAATATGTTTGTGTTTTTATTAATTAAAAATGCAAATGAAATTGTGTTGAGTTTTTTATAATGGTAAAAGATTAGTTTGTGTAATTTGTATATCTTTGTTTTAGGATTTTGTTCTTTTTAATAAGGCTTTGTGATTATAAGGATGTTAATAATTTTTGATTTTAGATATAATTTGATTTTGAGGATAAGTTTATGTATTTAGAAAAATTAGATAAGTTTGCTGACTTTTTAGTGAAGATTATTGAGAAATATTTAACTTATAGAAAAAGAAAGAAGTATTTTTATAAATTGAAAACCAAAAGTCGAGGCTTTATGATGAACTTTCTATTTGAGCTTTTGGGTGCTGCGATTTTTGTTTTTGGAATAAATCAATATTTTTTACAAGCATATAGAATTCCATCGGGGTCAATGGAGAATACTCTTCAGATTGGAGATTTGTTATTTGTGGATAAGTTTTCTTATGGGCCTGAGCTTTTGCCGGGAGTGTTGAAAATAAAAGGATTAAAAGATGCGGATGAAACAGATATTGTTATTTTTGAAAATGTTGAATATAAGTCAAAAGGACTTTTTTTTGATATTTTACATAGATTACTTTACATGTTAACTTTTAGTTTTATTGATCTTGATAGAGATGAAAATGGGAATCCTAGTGTTAGATTTCTTGTCAAAAGAGCGTTATTTTCAGATGGTAAGATTGTAAGATTTCGGAATGGTAAAGTATTTGTTAAGAAAGAAGGAGAAGAAGATTTTATAGAAGAAGATTCTTATAAAGCTTCATTAGGATATAATTTTAGTATTAAGAAATATATACAAGATGCAGATTATAAGGTTTATGATAATCTTGCTATGTTTATTGCACTAAATCAATTAAGCGTTAATCTAGAAAATATGTCTGATTTTTCATTTTTTAATGTTAGAGAAGTTGATAGGTTTGAAGTTGAAAGATTAGAGTATCGTTATTTGGTAACTTTTATGCCATATGTTGATTATTACATGGAGAGGGCCATAATGAGAGATTATGGGATGTATGTGCCTTATGGATATGTATTACCTATTGGAGATAATAGAGATAATTCTTATGATGGTAGATTTTTTGGAGTCATAGATAAAAATAAAATTCTTGGTAAAGCTCTTTTCATGTATTTTCCTATTTCTAGAATAGGTTTGATTTAAATATGGCAGCATATTTAACTTTTGAGCAAAGACTTTTAAAAAAGAAGAGGAGGCAAAGTTTTTTTAATTTTATTCTATTGTTTTTAGTGTTAAATTATTTTTTTACAAAATTTGTTTTACAGATTTTTACTTGTCAGGGTGATGAAATGTTGCCTTTAATAACAAAAAATAATAGTTTAATTTTTGTTTCAAAACATATAAGATCTTTTGTTGTGCCTTTAAAAATGAATGATATTGTACTTTATGAAGATTTAAATTTAAGGAGAAATCTTGTTTCAGATTTTTTCAGAGATTTATTTTTTTTAAACAAAATTTTTAATACGAAAAGTTATAAAATTTCAAAGATAGTGGCTATCCAGGGAGATTTAGTTTATGTTAAGGGTTTTGATGTTTTGGTTTATCGAAGAGATAATAATTGTTATTATTTGAATGGTAATCTTATGGGTGATTATAAATTAAATGATTTTTTTAGCTTTAATGAAGTAATTAAGTGTTTTGCCTTAAAGAAAAATGAATTTTTTCTATTAAATGATAATTTAAAAATTTTAAATGATTCTAGAGTATTTGGGCCTATTAAAAAATCTCATATTTTATCTTTATTAATGTTAAAGATAATGGACAATAAAATTGTTAAATAAGATTTTTGTTGATGCTGATTCTTGTAATTTTCGGGTAATAAAATTTTTACAAAATTTTGTATTACTTAGAGGAGTGGATCTTATTTTGGTTGCGAATCGATATCTAAATTTAGATATGACAAAAAGTACTATTGTTAAGGTTGTAGACAATGTTGATTCTTTTATTTTGGAATTCGTTGATAGAAATAGTATGGTGGTTACCAGGGATATATTACTTGTTAAGGAATTATTAGATTTGCAAATTAGAGTTATGAATGATGAGGGTCAGATTTTTGATATAAATAACATAAACTACTTATACTTTAGATCTAAACTAAATATTAGTTTAGGTATTAAGGTTAGAAAATGTTTTAGTGCAAGATCTAATAAAGTTCGATATTCAAATTTTGCAATTAATTTTCATCGTCTATTCTTTAGTTAGTTTTTTGTTTTCAATTTTCCATAATCCTTTTCCTTGAGTTAGTATGTAAATTACTTTATTTGATATAGGTATAATATCATTAAGTTTTGTTGTACTTAATTGTGAACCATTATAAGAGCCTGAAAATACAGATTGTGAAGGTGGTTGCAAAATAAAGGTATTTTTATTTTTAATGAGCTCTACAAATCCACTATTACTTCCGATAAGTATTATGCCATCAACTTCTCTTGCGAAATATGCAATAAATTCTCCTATTCCTTCGTAATTGAATATTGGAGTTTGATAATTATTTGTGCTTGAGTATATTTTAAATTGATTGTCTGATGCATCATACTCTCTTCCAGTGATTACTAGAGTTTCTTTAGAGCCACGTATACTTGTTTCTATTATTGCCATTATTTCATTTGTTGAGTTAACCTTTATAATTCCTCCCCCATTTAGTTGCCAAATTTTTGAAGATCTACCTGTAATTAATTTATTCTCATTTGAGATTTGATAGAATTTATCATCATTAGTTATACCTCTAGGGGTTTGATTATTTCCATTTAAATCTAGAATGATTTGTTTTCCATTTTCTTCTAATGCTAAGATATAGGCTGAAGTAATGCCACTTGTGGTTATAGATTTTAAAAATTTAATTGCAATGAGATTTTTTTTGAATTTAATTGTCCAATTATTGTTCTTGAGAGTATATAGTTCTAGTTGTCCATTTTTGTTTTGAACTAGTAAATATGTTTCCCCTGATATATTGACTAGGTCAATTACAAACTCATAAGAATTACTAAAATTTACTTTTTCAACGTTTCCATTTTCTTTTTTAAATAAATGCATTGCTGCAATATAAAGAATATTATTGACTAATGAGATGCCACTTGGGCTTGCACTGTCTAGGATATTATTGTTGTTGTTTATTTTTTGCAACTTGCTCAGTTGGGAAAAGATAGATTCACTTGAACATGATAGAATGAAAAGTGTTAATATTATTACCATGAATTTTTTAAAATCTTTTTTGTTCATCATAACCTACAATTTGCTTATATTCACTATTATTGAGAGTGATATTATTAAAAAATGTCCCATTTTAGCTGAATTTCCAAATTCAAACATTGTCCACCATGTAGATGTCATTCCTAAAGCCCATTTATGATTAAAATTCCATAGGATTCCGGAACCAATAGATATTACAGGCATTGCATCAAAAGTTCTTAAATTTGAGATACTATCACTTTTATCTCCATAAGAACTTAAAGAAAATCCTATATTTGAAAATATGGGTATCTGAAAGAGCTCGCCTATATTGAAGATATAGCTTATTAAGAATGTGATAGGCACTGTACTGAGTGTTTTACCTATGCTAGAGTCAGGATTTAACAAGCTAAATGAATGATTGATATCAAAATTAAATAAGTATCTGAGCTCAAGACCTATAGCTAAACTGCTTAAGATATGATATTGGTATTTAAGTGATCCAATTCCTCCAGGATATAGATTTGAAGAAAAGATTTTTGATAGACCATTGTAAAAAAGGGGAATTCCTAAACTTAAATCTGCGCCCATAATAGAATTTCCTTTTTTATCAATTGAATATGCTTCAGTTCTTTTTACATTGATGCATAAAAATAGCAGTAAAGCAAATCCGACTAAAAGATTTTTTTTCATCATTCTCCATATTTCAAAAACTCTTTGTTTAAAAGTTATTATATTTGAAAACAAGTTTTATTACAATTAATTTTATGTTAATTTATCTTCTTTATGCTTACAGTATAAGTATAGTATAATGTATGATATTTGAGCTGAGTTTGGAGTGAGGGAATTTTTAGTTGAGTAATGTTTTTGATGGTAAATTTTTTGCAAATCAGTACTATTTATTGTTAAAAAATTTTTTAATCTGTCATGATTTAGTCGGTAAAATTTCTTTAAAGGTGATTTTGGCTAATAATAGTCCTGCAAGTAAACTTTATGTTTCTGTTAAGGAAAGGGTATCGAAAGAAATTGGTATTCATTTTAATGTTATTAGGTTAGCTGAAAATTTAGGACAAGATGATATTTTAAAATTGATTGAAGCTGAAAATGTGAATGAATTTACTGATGGCATTATTGTTCAGTTGCCTATTGCTGCTGAAATGAATGTAAATGTGGTTTTAAATAGCATATTAAATACAAAAGATGTAGATGGACTTTCTGCTATTAATTTGGGTAAGTTGATTTTAGGTGATAAGAGAGGATTTATTCCTTGTACAGCCCTTGCTGTTTTGAAAGTTTTATTTGACAGGCAAATAGAAGTCTCTGGTAAAACTGTTGTTTTGGTTGGAAGAAGTTCTCTTGTTGGGAGACCTATTTCTATCTTGCTTTCTTGTAAGCCTTATAATGCAACTGTGATTACTTGTCATAGTAAAAGTGTTAATTTAGGTGCCTATGTTAGGCAAGCAGATATTATTATTTCTGCTGTTGGGAAGCCTAACTTGATACGTGCTAATATGATATCTGGGCATCAATATGTTATTGATATTGGTATTTCTAGGGTAGAAATTAATGGTGAGACTGTTCTTGTAGGAGATGTTGATTTTGAATCAATTAAAGACAATGTTAAGTTTATTACCCCTGTAATAGGTGGCATTGGTCCTGTGACAGTTCTTATGTTGATGTTTAATACAATTAAAGCACATTTAATTAGGCATCATAAATTTGATGTTTTAGAAAAATTAGAAAAATTGGTGGAGGTTTAGCATGTCTGGTCATAGTAAATGGTCAACTATAAAGAGGAAGAAAGGTGCTCTTGATGCTAGGAAAAATAAGATTTTTACTAAGTTAATTCGTGAGATAAGTGTTGCTGCCAAGATGGGCGGGGGTGATATTGACTCTAATGCTAGATTGCGCCTTGCGGTTAACAAAGCGAGAGTTTCTAATATGCCCAAAGATAATATTGAGAAAGCAATAAAAAAGGGTATTGGAGATAATACAGGCTCTGAATATTTTGAGCTTACTTATGAGGCTTATGCTCCTCATGGGGTGGCTTTAATAATTAACTGTTTAACTGATAATAAAAATAGAACAGCAAGCGATATAAGAAGCGTTCTTGCAAAGGGTGGTGGTTCTCTTGGAGCTCCCGGTTCTGTGTCTTATATGTTTCACAAAAAGGGATTAATTCTTTATAGTTTAGATAGATATTCCGAAGATATAATAATGGAGCTTGCATTAGAGGCGGGTGCAGAGGATGTTTGTAGTGAAGGTTCTCAGGTAGAGGTAATAACAAGTGTTGAAAGTTTTGAATCTATTTTATCCGTTTTAAAAACTAAATTTGAAGAAGATATTGCAGAGATTGCTCTTATTCCTGAAAATAAGATTTCTTTAAATAAAGAACAGATGGATAAAATTCTTGCTCTTATTGAAAAATTGGAAGATTTTGATGATATTCAAGAAATTGTGCATAATTTAGAAATTATTGATTAGGTCTATTAGTTTTGCTATTAGATTTTTTCTGAAATTTGATCATGATGAGAATATTGGGTATTGATCCTGGTCTTGCAAATGTTGGATGGGGAATTTTAGACAAAAAGGGTAGCCGATATATGTATGTTCAAGATGGAACTATTGTAACTGATTCTTGTATATCTTTGAAAGATAGGTTAAAGTTAATTTTTGATGATCTAGTTCTTATTATTGATAAATTTAAGCCCAATGTTGCAAGTATTGAAGATATTTATTTTGCTAAAAATAAAAAGACCGCAATAAGGGTAGCTGAAGCTCGAGGAGCTATTATTTTAACTCTTGCTTTGCAAAATGTAGATTTTTATGAATATACTCCAATACAAGTCAAGAATTCAATTTCTGGATTTGGTAGGCTTAAAAAGGTACAAGTGAAATATGTTATGCGTATTTTACTTGGAATGAACCCTAATTTTATTTTTAATAGTGATCATAGTAGTGATGCACTAGCGCTTGCAATTTGTCATGGCAATCATCGAGAATAGTGTATGTGTAGGTTTTGTTTCCAAAGTCATCATGGTAGGAAAATAAGATTAAACAGATTCATTAAGTAGTGATGTCTGCTAAAAATATCTTAATAATTTATGCTATTGGTAAAAATAGAATAAACTTAAAGTTTTTATGTATTATAATTTAATTTTATGATCAATAAAATTTATGGTAAAATTGTAGCGAAAAAAGAATTTAGTGTTGTTGTTGTAATACTTTCCTTTGAATTTGAGGTTTTAGTTAGTTCTTTTTATATGGCAAAATTAGAGTTGCTAGAAAATGTTGAAATGTTAACTTATCTTTATTTGCGAGAGGATGAAATTAAACTTTTTGGTTTTTTGAATTTATCAGAGAGAGAAGTTTTTAAGAAACTTATTAGTGTTGATGGAATAGGTCCAAGGGCGGCTTTAAGGATATTGTCTGAAATAAAATACAGTGAATTTATAAGTGCTGTTGAGAGGGAAGATGTTAAGCTTATTTCTAAGGTCAAAGGCATTGGAAATAAAATGGCGGGCAAAATATTTTTAAAACTTAGAGGAAAACTTGTTAAATCTGAAGAGTTGAGTGAGGATGTTTTGAAATTTAAAGATCTTGAGCAGTCAATTGTTAATATGGGTTTTGATAGAAAGCTAGTTATAGCTAAGATTAAAGAGATTTTAGCTGCTAATGAATTTTTGATGTTGAGTGAAGTTGACCAAGAACAATTTTTATTCAGAGAAATTTTAAGAAGACTTTCAGGTTAAATTTTAGATATTTAATCTAATGTTTAGTAATAATAGGGAGATTAAATGGATTTTGGAGAGAGAACTAAGTTTTTAAGTTCTGATAAAGACTTCCTGTATGATAGTAATGAAAATGAACTTAGACCAAAATCTCTTGGAGAGTTTGTAGGACAATCTCATATTAAGGAAAACTTAAATGTTTTTATAAGGGCATCTAGGGAAAGAAATGAAGCACTTGATCATATTTTTTTAAGTGGGCCTCCAGGGCTTGGAAAAACTACTCTTGCTAGTATTATTGCTTTTGAAATGAATGCTACAATTAAGGTAACTTCAGCTCCAGCTCTTGATAAACCAAAGGATATTGTTGGTATTCTAACAACTCTTGATGATAAAAGTATTCTGTTTGTTGATGAAATACATAGGCTTAAACCTGTTGTAGAAGAGATGCTTTATATTGCGATGGAAGATTATAAGATAGATTGGATAATTGGGCAAGGTCCTGCTGCAAGGACTGTAAGAATGCCAATTCCTCAGTTTACTTTAATTGGTGCTACTACAAAACCTGGGAAAGTTGCTACACCACTTTATGCGAGATTTGGGATTGTATCTAGATTTGAGCTTTATAATGAAGATGAACTTGTGGGAATAATCAAAAGAAATTCTGTTATTTTAAATGTTAATTTAGAAGATAAAGCTGCCAGGCTTCTTGCAAAAAGTTCAAGAGGCACTCCTCGTATTGCAAATAGGCTTTTGAGACGGATGAGGGATTTTGCTCAAGTTGGTGGTTACAATTTTATAACAGAGGGCACTGTAAGTTTTGGACTTAAGATGTTGAAAATTGATCACGAAGGTCTTGATGAACAAGATAGAAATATTTTAAGGAGTTTAATACTGAAGTTTAAGGGTGGACCTGTTGGTGTTGAAACTTTAGCAATTTCTGTTGGTGAAACAGCAGATTCACTTGAGGATTTTTATGAACCTTATCTTATTTTAAAGGGTCTAATTGAGAGGACTAGTAGAGGGCGTAAAGCTACTGATTTTGCATATTTTCATCTAAATTTGAAGAAAAATGATAGTTTAAATGGTGAGCAACATGGATACCAAAGAGTTTTATTTTGATCTACCATATAACTTAATAGCACAGTATCCTAGTGAAAAGAGGGGTTTATCAAGATTAATGGTGTTAGATTCTGGTAATCGAAAGATTTATCATAATGCTTCAATAAGCGATATTTTTAAATATATTGATAGCAATGTTTTTTTGGTATTTAATGATTCAAGGGTTAGAAAATCAAGAATATATGCCAGTACAGATCATGGGGGTAGTGTTGAGTTTTTGATTTTAGACAGGTTAACAAAAGATACATTTACATCTTTAATTGCTAAGGCTAAGAGACAGAATATTGGTAAAGTGTATAAGTTTCCTACAGATTTATTAGGCCAAATAATTTCAAGATCAGATAATGAATTTATACTTAAGTTTAATAGGTGTGTGGATGAGTCTTATTTTGAACGGTATGGACTTATGCCTTTGCCACCTTATATTAAGAGAAGTTATGATAGAGAAGATGAGGAGCGTTATCAGACGATTTATTCGAAATGTGTTGGTTCATCAGCATCAGCTACAGCAGGCTTACATTTTAGTGAGGAGTTGTTTTTTAAGTTGTATGAAAATAATATTGAATACTGTTTTATTACACTTCATGTTGGACTTGGTACCTTTCTTCCTGTAAGAACAAAAACTATAGAGGAACATAAAATGCATTTTGAGACTTTTTCAATAAAAGATTCTGTAGCTGTTAAACTTGAGGAGGCAAAGGCTTTAGGTAAGAAAATTTTAGCTGTTGGAACAACTACTCTTAGAGCATTAGAATCTTCTTATGACAAGCAAAAAGGGTTTGTTCGAGGTGATCAAAAAACCAATCTTTTTATTTATCCAGGGAAGGGATATGAATTTAAGTTTGTTGATATGCTTTTTACAAATTTTCATACTCCAGAATCAACTCTGTTGATGTTAGTTTCTTCATTTGGTGGCAAGGATTTTGTATTTAATGCTTACAAAGAAGCTATAAAAATGGATTATAAGTTTTTTTCTTATGGTGATGCTACTTTATTTTTGAATCATATATAGATATTGGTGATTAATTATTTTAATATTTAGTTAGTAATAATAATTTAGATAAATCTTGAAAGGAGAAGGTATATGACTTCAGTTTTTCAAAAAGAGAGATATAAATATATTCCAAAATTGCCTAGAATTTTGGAATGTGATTTTCAAAATATTAGTGTTGTTTTTGGTGAAAAAACGGAAGCTCTTAAGGACAGAGATGCTTTAAGAGAAATTTTTAAAAATACTTATGGAATTCCAGTTGTGAATTTTATTCAAGGTTCTTCAAATGTGGATTTTACAAAGGTTTTGAATGTTGGAATAATTCTCTCAGGTGGACCTGCTCCTGGAGGACATAATGTTGTTGCTGGTATTTTTGATGCGATAAAAAAGTCTAATTCAAATTCAAAAATTTTTGGATTTAAAGGCGGGCCTTCAGGATTATTAGAGGATAAAAAAATTGAAATTACGCAAGATTTAATAAATTTATACAGGAATACTGGTGGTTTTGACATTGTATCTTCTGGTCGAACTAAAATGGAGACTGATGCTCAGTATGAGCAAGCCTTGTCAGTTGCGCTTAAAAATAATCTTAATGCTATTATTGTTATTGGTGGAGATGATTCAAATACTAATGCAGCTTTATTGGCAGAGTTTTTTAAGAAAAAGCATTATGATATTCAAGTTATTGGTGTTCCAAAGACAATTGATGCTGATTTGAGAAATGAGCATATTCAGATTTCATTTGGATTTGATTCTGCTACTAAAACTTATTCTGAATTGATAGGTAATTTATGTCGTGATGCTATGTCAACTAGAAAATATTGGCATTTTGTTAAGCTTATGGGAAGAAGTGCATCTCATGTTGCTCTTGAGTGTGCTTTAAAAACACATCCTAATGTTTGCATTATATCTGAGGAAGTTTTAGAAAAAAATAAAACTTTATCAGAACTTGTTAGCGACATAACTTCTGTTGTGGTGAAGCGTTCTTTGAAAGGATATGATTTTGGTATTATTATAGTTCCTGAGGGTGTTATTGAATTTATTCCCGAAGTTAAATCTTTGATGATTGAGTTGTGTACTATATTTGATAATAATGAAGGTAAATTTAAGGGATTAGAAGTTGAGGATATAAGAAAAATTTTTATCTCTAAACTTAATGGATATATGAGAGAAGTTTATGGGTCTTTGCCTTTGTTTATTCAAATTGAGCTTGTAAATTCTGTATTAGAAAGAGATCCTCATGGTAATTTTAATGTGTCAAGGGTGCCTACTGAGAAGCTATTTATGGAAATGGTTAATGTTAGATTAGAAAAGTTAAGAAAACTTGGTGAGTATAGAGGTAAATTTGTTCCTATTGATCATTTTTTTGGTTATGAGGGTAGAAGTGTTGCTCCTTCAAATTTTGATAGTGATTATTGTTATAGCTTGGGATATAATGCTGCAATGCTTGTTTTAAATGGCTTAACAGGTTATATGTCTAGTATTAAGAACTTAAATAAAAATGTTACTGAGTGGCTTGCAGGTGGAGTGCCTTTGACAATGATGATGAATATAGAAGAGAGATATGGTGTTTCCAAGCCTGTTATTAAGAAGGCTCTTGTTAATTTAAATGGAGCACCTTTTAATGAGTTTGTGAAAAACCGTGAAGAATGGGCATTAAATAATTTATATGTTTCTCCAGGACCTATTCAGTATTTTGGTATTTCTGAGCTTGTTGATGAGATAACTTTGACGTTGAAATTAGAATTGGAAAGCTAAAGTATTAATGGTAATTAGATTTTTGCTCTTGTTTTTTAACGTTTTTATTCTTTATTCACATTATTTGTATTATTCTGGATTTGATTTTAAACATTTGAATTTAGGTCAAAAATTTTCTTTGCGAGATAAAGTTTCTTTCAGCGAAAATTATGCTTATTTTGGTAATAAAGTTTTTATAAAGTTTCAGTTTGATGATGATTTTCTTTATAAAAGAATTCAGGAAAATGAGGATTTAAATATAGAAAAGACTATTGGTTCCAATTGGGGTAGGAAAGTATTTAGATTTTCGGCAATCAATGTTGGTACTTTTCCTATAGTTTTTTTTATAAGTTTGTTTTGCTTTGATTTTTTTTCTCCTTTCTCAAATAATTTTATGGTTCCAAAAAATGAAAATTTTAATAGATTTGTGATTTCTACATCAATTGGATTGGCAATATCTTTAATAATTGCCTTAATTGATACTTTGATTTATTATTAGATGAAAAGGTTTAAGAAAGAGTTTATTGTAAAAGAAAACTCTCAAAGATTAGATGTTTATTTGTCTGAAAATCTGTGCTTCTTTACTAGAAGCCAAATTAAGAAAAGAGAAGTAAAAGCTTTTAAAAGTAATAATGGTGTTTTTGTTTCAATAAAGTTGTCAAAACCCGTTTTTGTGGACGATAAAATATTAATAGAATTTGATGAAGAAGTTAATTTAAGTGAGTATGTAAGACCTTTAAATTTGCCTATTAGCATTCTTTACGAAGATATAAATCTCATTGTTGTAGATAAACCTCAAGGTATTTTAAGTCATCCTGGTATATCTAATTTAGAAAATACTGTTGTAAATTTTCTTTTGTATCATATATCGGACTTGAAAGATAGTTTTCATGAAGATAAAATTAGACCTGGAATTGTACATCGTTTGGATAAGGAAACATCTGGTGTAATGATTTGTGCTAAAAATTTGATAACTTTAAATTTTTTGTCTAGACAGTTTAAGGAAAGAGTTGTCAAGAAAGTTTATATTGCAGTTGTTAAAGGCAATTTTAAAATTGGTTCTGGTATTATTGAGACTTTTATAGATAGAGATAGATCTGATAGAAAAAAGTTTAGTGTGCATAAAAATAGGGGTAAAAAGGCATTAACTGAGTACAAGGTCTTTGTTAATATGAAAAATTATTCTTTGGTGGCTTTAAGGCCTCAAACTGGGCGTACACATCAATTGAGAGTGCATATGAAGTATTTAAATCATCCAATATTAGGGGATAGTGTTTACAGTAAATTGGATAAGGGATTTAAAGAAATGTCTTTGATGCTTCATGCTTTCAAACTTGAAATTAATATTAAAGAAGGTTCTTTAAAAAAGTTTATTTCAGGGGTTCCACAAAGATTTATTGATTTCTTATCGATCTTTTATGGTAAGGAAGAATTAAATTTACTTATTAGTAATTTTATTATGTTTTTAGAGAGGTTTTAAGTTTCAATATCTTGTTTATTTGTAATTGATTCAATAATTTTTTTGCCACCAGTTATTTCGTTTGTGTTGAGTACTGCAATGAAGCAATTAGGATCAATTTTTTGGGAAATATATTTAATTCTAGAGGTGCGTATTGTTGGAACGACTATGAAAACTATAGTTTTATCGTTTCCAGCCCAGGCACCTTTTCCATCAAGTAATGTGGCTGCTAATTTTAATTTATTGGTAATTAGATAAGATATTTCCTTTCCTTTATCTGAGACAATAAGTATTGCTTTTTGATTACCAAATCCTGTACTTGTCTTATCTGTCATTATAGATGTTACAAAAGAAGCAATTAAAGTATAAAGAGCAATTTCAATATTGAAAAAAGCTACTGCAATTAGTAATACTGCAAGGTTAAAGAGGAAATTTGTAGTTCCAATGCTAATTGAATATTTTTCTTTAATTATCATTGAGATGATATCTATACCTCCTGAAGATCCTTTTGCTCTAAATATTAGCCCAAGTCCAAGTCCTGATATGATACCTGCTAAAATTGATACAAGTATCATGTCGTTTATTTGTATTTTGTATTGCAAAAATTGTGAATAGTTGACCATTAAGGAATATAAAGCCATTGCGATCCAGCTTTGAATTACAAATGTTATATTTAAGAACTTGATGCCAATAATGAATAATGGAATATTTAACATGAACATTGTAAGTCCCAAGTTAAAATTTAAAAGATAGTGCAGTATGAGTGCAATTCCAGCAATTCCTCCACTTAAAAGTTCATGTGGTATATATAAAATATTTGTAGATATTGCCATTAGTAATGAACCAGTTGTTATTTGCAATGTGCTAAGTAGTATTAGTTTTGGATCTTTGAAGATATTCTTTAGCTGTTTCCGCAATATTTTTAGTATGATAAATTTAATCTTTTGTTTTATTCTAATTAGTTTATTTCTTTTTTTCTTCATGTTTTAGTTTATTTATTCTTTAGTATATGATTATTGATCATTTGAATTTTATATTAATTTTACTAAAAAACAATTCAATTTTATTGCAATTATTTCTTTTTTTTTGATATTATCTTTTATAAAAGATATGATTTTTAGTTATATAAAGTTTATATGTTTAATATTTTTCCTCTTTTTTTATATTTGGTTTTTTATTATTTTAAAGATGAAAAAAATTAATGTTGCTTTATTGGAAAAAATTAAAAATGGCGCGAAAATATTGGATATTCGATCTCATAAAGAATATAATAAGTCTCATTATGCAGGGGCCATTAATATTCCTTTTAAGAATTTATTTGCTAAAAAGGATAAATTAGGTAATAATGAAACTCAAATAGTAATTTATGGTAAAAGTTTTAGCAAATCATTTGAAGCTGAGAAGATTTTAAAAGGATTAGGGTTTAAAAATATCTTTGTTGCAGGAACGTTAAAGAATATGCCTGAATTGCCTAAATCTAAAGAAGAGGTTAATGGTTAAAATTATTGGAATAGCTGGTGGATCTGGAAGTGGGAAGACTACAGTTGTTAATAAAATTAGTGAAATTATTCCTGAATTTGTTCTTATATCACAAGATAATTATTATAAGAGTGTTGGTGATTGTGAGCAAAAGTTTTTAAATGTTAATTTTGATCATCCAGATGCTTTTGATAATAATTTATTTTATAGACAGCTAAAAAAACTAAGAGAAAATAAGCCAATTAATATGCCCCTTTATGATTTTATTAATCATAGAAGAAAAGATGAAACCTTAGAGATAATACCAACTCCTGTTGTGATTGTTGAGGGTATTATGATTTTTGTTGAAGAGAGAGTGCGCAATCTGATAGATTTGAAGATATATATTGATACTCCTAATGATATCAGGTTTATTAGACGACTTGAACGAGATATATCTAAGAGAGGGCGTACATTGAAGTCCGTTATTGAACAATATTTAAGTACTACTAGGGCTGGATATTATAGATTCATTGAGCCTACTAAGGAATATGCCGATCTTATTATTCCTGAAGGAGGGCATAATGATAAAGCTCTTTATGTTCTCTCATCTTTTTTAAGGACTCTTGGTCAGGAGGGTTCAAACTTTTTTTAAATCAGTGAGATTGGATAGTAATCTATTTCAATATAGGTGTCTCTTGTTGATTTTACTTTTTCTTTTGTGTTTTGTATTAACTTTTCAAGTATGTTGAAGGATTTTGATAAATAGATTATGTTATACCTATAGTATTTCGATATCTTTGACATGGGGGCTTTTGATGGGCCAAAGTATTCAATTTCTTCATTTAATAATTTTTTAGATATTTCAAAAAATTCTAGGCATTTGTATTTGGCGGCTTCTTCTTTGTGACTTCTAACTACTATTCTAATGATTTTTTTAAATGGAGGATAATTTAATTCTTTTCGAATTTTTATCTCTTCTTGATAAAATTCTTCATATTTGCCTTCATATGCGTATTTGATAGCGTAATAATCTGGATTTTTTGTTTGGATAATAATTGTATTATCGCTTTGGAATCTTGCAGCTCTTCCTAGTACTTGTGAGATTATTGCGAAAATTCTTTCGCTGCTTCTAAAATCGGGAAGCCCCATTCCAATATCTGCATTAATAATACCTAGTGTTTTTATCTGTTTGAAATTAAAGCCTTTTGCAATAATTTGTGTTCCAATTAAGATATCTAATTGTCCATTTTCAAATTCATTTATTGAGTTGATAATTTCTTTGTTATTAATGTCAGAATCTGTTCTTGCTATTCTTGCATTTGGCAGAAATTTTTTTAACTCTTTTTCAATAAATTGAATTCCATATGCTTTATATGCTATGTCTTGCGAGTTACAATCAGGACAATTATTTATTATGTTTGTTTTATGGTTGCAGTAGTGACAAATAAGTTTATTTTCACTTTTATGATAAGTTAAATTAAAAGAGCAATTTGGGCAGCAAATTACATATTCACAGGTATTGCATTCAATTGTTTTTGAATATCCTCTTTTATTGATAAATATTAATGCTTGTCTTTTATCAATAAGACTTTTTTGTATGCTGTAGAGCAATTCTGAGGATATTATTTGACGTTCTTTTTTCATATCGATTATTTTAAGTTCTTTAAATGTTCTTTTAAAAAATTTGTTTTTTAAAACTATTTTTTTTATTTGATTATTTTCCATAGCAAGATATGCTTCAAGTGATGGTGTTGCACTTCCCATTACAAACTTGGCATTGAAGGTGCTTTGTAGAAAAAATCCTATGTGTCTTGAGTGAAATCTTGGAGTATTTTCAGATTTATATGTATATTCATGTTCTTCATCCATTACTATTAATCCTAAATTCTTAAATGGCAACATTAATGCACTTTTAATTCCGATTATAATTAAATTCTCTCCGTTCTTGACTTTATTCCATATTAAAACTTTCTTTGATTTTGATACTTTTGAGTTATATTCATAGACTTTATTTGTACCTAAGGTTGTTTTAATCCTTTTAACTATTTGATAGCCCAAGGAAATTTCAGGAATTAGGAAAATTATTTGTTTTTTTTGTTCTAAATAGTTTTCGCATAGTTTGATAAATATTTCTGTTTTTCCAGAACCAGGAATCCCGAATAGGTAAAATGTGTTTTGTGTATTTGATACAATAATTTCTTTATAAATTTTATTTTGTTCTTCATTTAATTGAATGGGTATTTTAGAATCTAAATTTTCATTTTCATTATCATTGTTTATTCTTTTGTTTAAACTTAGAGCTTTAGGTAGACCACAAAATAGAGCTTCTCCAAATCCAGAAAATGTTTTTTTGCTAATCCAGTGTGCAAGGTTAATGTTGTGATCTATTATTATCTCGTTTTCGTCAATGACTCTTAGTATATTTTTTATTTCAAACTTAAAGTCTTCGTTAAGCTCTTCCTTAGTGTATCTTTTGATTATAATTCCAATTTTATCTTTTCCATTAAAGTTTGTTATTACTCTTATTCCTATTTTTAATTTTAAGTTATATTTATAAAGAAAAAGCCTATTTAAAGGAATATTAAAGGCAATTTCATAGTAGTAAAAGTTGCATTTCAAGCCGTTATCCATATTTTATTATACCTTTTATTATTTTTAGGTCTTGCCATATTTCTTCTTTGAGTTTTGGATTTTTTATTTGACTTGTAGGGAGATATGTAAATACTATTGGAATTCCTTTGAAATTTAATTCAAATCCTCTCACAATTTGAATTCTTAATTTTTGATTTAAGAACAGTTCTACTTCTTCACAAGCAAGAATTGCTTTAGGTTGTTTATTGTTAATCTCTAGGTTTAGCGTGTTAGGGTTGTCTATTATTTTATAATTAAATATGTTAATACTATCGCACCATTTTTTTACTATTATATTTACATTCTGATTTAAATATTTTTTGTCTATATATATTATTAATAGATCTTTTTTGTTTGTTTTATTTTCTATTGATTCTATTAGTCTTTTATTTCCTTTTATATCTTTTTGTTTTGTATTTTTTAGAATTTTTATGTTTCTAGCCTTTATTATTTTATGTTTGATTGTTTCAATCTTTTCTTCTTGTTTGCCATAAATATTTCCAGATATATTATTTTCAAGCATTTTTAGGAGTATTAATTTTTGAAATAGTTTGCTTTTATTCATAAAAAATCTTATCTAAAAATAAAGCTTTTGCAGGGGCTGTTGTTCTTGTAAATTTTCTATTTTTTGAGTTTAAAATTTTCTTAAAAATATCAGTAGGTTCATTTTTGATTTCTATATCGATGATTGTTCCTATTATTGATCTTATCATTTTCCATAAAAATGAGGAGCCTATTATTTCAAAAATTATAAACTTATTTTTTTTCTTAAATCTAGCAAAATAAATTTCTTTTAATTTTGAATTTGTTTTGTCTCTTGTGCATGAAAATGTTGTAAAATCATGTATTCCAATTAGCATTTCAGCCATTTCATTTAGTCTTTTTATATTTAATTTTTTCTTTATATAGTAAGCTTGATATTCTTCCCAAGGATAGTGATTTTCATAATTTAGTATGTAGTAACTGTATTTTCTTCTCTTGGCATTAAATCTAGGTTGAAATTCATCTGCTACATATTTTAATTTTATTATTTTAATGTCATTCTTTAAAAGAGAATTTATTGCTATCTTTAGATTTTTGGGCTTAATGTTGATTCCTATATAAAAAGATATTATTTGTCCTCTTGCATGTACCCCTTTATCTGTTCTGCCTGCTGAATAAATTTTAATCTTTGTTTTGCTTATTTTCTCTAAAGTCTTTTCAATTTCTCCTTGAATTGTTGGTTTTTTGGGTTGGATTTGGAATCCATAATATAGTGAACCATCGTATGCAATTTCTGCAAGTATTTTTTTCATTTATTTTAACGTTTTTATTTCATTTGAAATTTTAAAATAGACTTCTTTTATTTTATCTAAAAGTATTGAGGGTTTTTCTTTTGATGATTTGCCCATTCCAGCTATTTTAGAAAGTAGAGTTTTTATTTCAATCAGTTGATTATATCTGTATTGTTTATCTTCTTTATTGCCGTAAAAATATTCTAGTAAACTTGATAAGTATAAAACACTGTCATATCCATAATTTTTATCTGTATCAGGACCAAATATTGTTTCAGCATTAATTGGTTCTGAATTATCTTGTTCTTTTTCAATTGTTAGCTTATACAGATATGCTGCTTTATAGTAGAATATCTTTTGCAAGTAGTTATAGTTTTGGTTTGGGTTTTCCTTGTCTAGATCCTCAAATATCCATGCTGATCTTATTGCGCATTTTGCTTGATTGAGAGTTGGATTATGATTCTTATCTAAGTGTTCGTAGCACATCATAGCAAGTATATAACTAGCAGCTCCTTCTTGAAGTCTTCTTGGCACGTCAAAGTTTAAGTAGTCTTCAAAAATTGATTTTATTTCTTTGCGCTTGTTAATGCTACTGATTAAGAGTTTCTTTATTTTGTTATTAACAAATATTATTGTGTTAAACTCATTCGGGAAAGCAGCTAAATAACAATTAGGACATACTGTTATTGAGTATATTCTGGGGTATATATTCCCATATTTTTCGTTTTTTATGTAGTCTCTTTTTAGATCAACTTTTAATTCTCCAGCTATTAATCTACTACTTCCTGTTAATAGTTCTTCTTTCTTGAATTTATGTTTGCATAAAGGACATTCAATTTCGTATTTTGTAAAATATGATATCTTTTTCATAAATTAATCTTCAACTATTACAAATGCAATAGAGTACTCCCTTTCATGTGAAATTGTCAAATATAATTTTAGGTTCATTTGGTTAATAAAGGCTTTAATATCATTGTGTAAGTGAAATGCTGAGTTACCCTTTGATGATTTTATTACCTCAATATCTTTGAGTGAGTATTTTATTTTGATATTTATTAGTGGACTTATAGCCTTTATTAATGATTCTTTTGCTGAAAACTTACCAGCTAAACTTTCTAAACTCCCTTTTCCTTTCATTTCTAAGTTTTCAATTTCTCTTTGTGTGAAAAATCTTTCTAATTTTTTTCTATTTTGTAAAAAACTATTCAATCTTTTGACCTTTATTATATCACATCCTATTGATTTCGTCATTTTATTGCTTAGTTGAGATTGCCTCTATCCTTATTGTTTTGGGTTCGTATTCATGTACTTCTATACCATGAGTATTATTTTTAAGTATTATATCTGTGTTAATATTATAGATTCCCGGAGCTTCAATTGGACTTAAATCGAGACCGAAATTAATGTTGTTGTTCGCTATATGCATTTTTGTTGTCTTTTCTGATAGTCCGCTTCTTATTTTAATAAACATCTCATTTTCTGAATCTGGAATTTTTTCCTTAATTTTTATTTCTAATCCATTTTTTAGGTTATTGAAAATTAAGTTAGGATTTTTTATTGTTGCTTGTATATATTTTTTGCTTAGAGTTATGTTCACTATTACATGGCTTTTCTCAAGTGTTATGAGTGGATCTGGAGAAATTACTTCAAGATGTTCTGAAATAAAGACGGTATTGGTATCAAATTCTTTTATTTTAGTTTTTATTGTATTAATTGTTTTTATCATTTTTTCAGGGCCATGAATTTTTAATTTTTCTGGTATTATATTATATTTAGCAACAAAATATTCTTCTTTAGCTTCTTTTTCAAGTAGTTTTAATTTAGGTTCAACTTTGACTAATTTTGAAAATTTTTTATCTAGAGTTAGTACAATTTTGTTTATTGAAAGTTTGTATTCAACAATAGGTATGGGATTGAAATTTTTGATCTTTATTGGTAGTTCATATTCTCCAGCTTCTTTTATATTTTTAGCTTCAACTAATAAGGTTATTCGGTCAAGATCTAAATATTTTGAGTCTTTTTTATTAATTTTGACTGTAAGTAATATTTTGTTAAATTCAAGGGCTTTTCCTAGCGTAACTTCATCTTCTAATAAAATATTGATTTTTTTTTCTATTGTAATTGATTCTATACTATTAAAGTAAAATATCGTAAACATAATAATGGCTATTAAAATAGAAATAGCTTTACTTTGCCAATCTTCAAATAAAAATTTTATTATACTTTTGAATTTTTTAGTTATAACCATTATTCATTCTATTAATGCAAGATTTAATTTTTTCCTAATTTCATTCAAGTCTAAATTATATTCTAATTTTCCATTTTGTGTTAGTGAAATAGAACCAGTTTCTTCGGATGTTATTATTGTTATTGCGTCTGAGTTTTCAGAAATCCCAAGACCCGCCCTGTGTCTTGTCCCAAAGGTTTTGCTAATAGATTCGACATTAGATAGTGGTAAAAAAGAACCGGCATAAGCTATTTTGTTATTGCTAATTATGATTGCTCCATCATGTAAGGGTGTTTCATAATCAAAGATTGATATTATAATTTCATTAGATATGATGGAATCTAATTTTATACCTTTATTTATTATTTGGTTTAATTGTATTTTTTTTTCGATACAGATTAAGCTACCAGATTTATTTTCTGATAAATGTTTAATTGCTTTTATTAGCTCAGCAATAGTTTTAGTAGTTTCTTCTTTGCTGTTTGCAAGTTTAAAAGATAAATTAAAATTTCCGATTTGCATTATTATTTTTTTTATTTCTTGATGAAATAGTATAAGCATTGCAATTGGTAGTATACTTGCCATGTAATTTAATAGCCAGTTTATTGTGTATAAGTTGAAATAGTAGGATAAAATTCCAATAGATGTAATGATGATCATTCCTTTAAGTAAGTTTACAGAATAAGAATTAATCACATTTTTATAGATATAATAAACTAAAGTACTAGTTAAACTTATATCTAATACTCTTGAAAAAATATCTTTTATTTGATTTATACTATCTATGCTTATCATAAGCACTTCTACTTAATTTGTTTTATATAACATTTCCTTTACTATACACAATACATTGAATATATTCATAGTTACATATATATTTTAATATAAGTTAATCTTAATTTGAATTGATTTTTTGTTTACGGACAAAAAAGAAAAAATTATAGTTTTTATATTTGATTTTGATGATACTTTAATTCATGGTAACATGCAACAAGTACTTTTTTATGAGTATGATGTTGATGCTTGCTTGTTTTGGAATGAAGTTGAAAATTTATCTGTTACTTATGACAAGAATCATTGCAATATTATTATTAATGAGATGATATACTTGTCACCTTTTTTAACGTATGTCAAAAAAGGTATTTTTAAGGGCTTAAATAATAAACTATTGTTTAAGTTAGGTTCAAAATTAAAATTTTTTGAAGGTGTGATTGAATTGTTTAAAGAAATAAATGAAATTAATAAGAGTTTAAAGGAATCAGATATTGTAATAAATATTTATATTGTTTTAAGTGGTTTTAGGCAGATGATTTTGGGAAGTAGTATTGCACCTTATATTGCTAAGGTTTGGGCTTGTGAATTTATAGATACATACTTGATGTCTTTTTATCAGGGTTTGGATAATAAATTTTCAGAAAATAATTTTTAAGTAGTGTTGTTGTTTTGTAGATCATACAATAAAAACTCGGGTAATTTTTGAGTTAAATAAAGGCTCTTATGATAAAATTAATCAAAGGATTCCGAAGAGTAGAAGAGAAATTTCTTTTGAGAATATGTTTTATATTGCAGATGGTTTTAGTGATATTCCAGCTTTTGAAATTTTGAATAACAATTTAAATCATTATAGAAATATATTAACGGTTTATTATGGGAATGATGAAAATGCTAAAAGACTTGTTGAAGAGAAAAGAGTAGGTGATTTAGCTGAAGCCAATTATAGAAAGGGAACTAATTTGTATAATTGGATAATGGAAAAAATTTATTTAAGTATATGAATTGATTTTAAGTTTTGACAAATTTTCTTGAATGAGTATTGACCTCTGCTTCTCTAGGTATTTTTCATAATAACTCAAATATATTAAGGGGGAATTTGAGATGGCTTTGGAGCTAAAACCAACGGATAGGTTACAGTTTTTTAAATTTCAGTCTATTTTTTATGTTATGGCTTTTATTGTAATGCTAATTGCTATTTTAAAAATAGCACAAGCTATATTTAAGCCTTTAGCTATTGCAGTGGTTCTTGGATTTTTGGTATATCCTATTTATACCTTTCTTAAAAAATTAAGAATTCCAAGAGTTTTAATAGTCTTTATAATTTTCTTTTTTCTTTTTTCTTTTTCTTATTTAGTTTTTAATTTTGTTTATTATAGTGTTACTGTTTTAATTAAGCAATTACCTTATTATCAAAAGCAATTGATTTTTATTATGGTAGATATTCTTAATAAATATAATTTAGATAGTGCGATTATTAGCAATATAGATTTTTCTAAGTATATTTATCCTTTTTTGACGCGGATATCTAATGAAATTATTGGTTTTGCAAGTAGCTTAGTAGTATTATTTTTGTTATTATATTTTTTGCTATCAGAAATACATATTTTTGATATAAAGGTTAAGAATGCTTTTAAGCAGTCTATTGCTATTATTTTTATTGAAGCTTTAGATACGATAAATAATCAAATTAGTAAATATTTGGGCATAAAGGTTTTTGTTAGTTGTCTTACGGGTTTTTTGGTATTTATAGGGTTGGCTTTATTTGGACAAGATTTTCCTCTTGTATGGTCAGTACTTACATTTGTGTTTAATTTTATTCCAAGTATAGGATCAATTTTGGCTGTTTTTTTTATTATGATAGCTGCTTTAATACAGTTCTATCCTAACTTAGATTTAGTACTTTATATTTTCATATATAATACTTCTATTCAAATGTTGATTGGAAATATTCTTGAGCCAAAAATGCAAGGACACAGACTTGATCTTTCTCCTTTTTTACTGCTTTGTTTTCTTTTCTTCTGGGGATGGCTATGGGGTGTCGTAGGACTTTTGATAGCCTATCCTTTTACTGTTATTATAAAGGTGATAGTAGATAATATATCATGTTTAAAACCTTTCTCTGTATTTTTAAGTGGGTCAAAGGTATTAAGCGTTGATGATATAAGTAGCAATAAGGAGAGTTGATTTGCAGAGTAAAATTATGCTTACAGGAGACAGGCCTACAGGATCCCTTCATTTGGGGCATTATGTTGGTTCTATTGTTAATAGATTAAGGTATCAGGAAGAATATGAAACCTATATTATTATAGCGGATTTGCATACTCTTACTACAAAGTCAGATTTAAAAAGCGTTAATGAAATATCTGTTAATGTTAGAGAAATGGTTTTAGATTATTTAGCTTGTGGAATTAATCCTGAGAAGGTTAATATCTATTTGCAATCAGCTATACCTGAGCTTTTAGAATTGAACCTAATACTGTCAATGATTGTTATGGTTAATCGTTTGCAGAGGATTCCTAGTATAAGAGATATGAGTACTACTGCTGGATTAACTGAGGTTCCTTATGGACTTTTAGGTTATCCTATTCTTATGAGCGCAGATATTTTGATGACAAAGGCTAACTTAGTTCCAGTTGGACGTGATAATGAGGCTCATATTGAGCTTACAAGAGAACTTGCTAGAAAGTTTAATTATCTTTATGGAGAAAATTTCTTTCCAGTTCCTGAAGCTATCTTCACAGATTCTCAAGTTCTTGTGGGAATTTATGGTAAGACCAAGATGAGTAAAAGCCTTGGTAATGCTATATTCTTAAGTGATGATGAGAAATTATTGTATAAAAAGGTTATGTCTATGTTTACAGATCCCAAAAGAGTTAGAGCAGATATACCAGGAGAAGTTGATGGTAATCCTGTTTTTATTTATCATAATTTTTTTAATAATGATATTGATGAGCTTTGTGAACTTAAGACCAGATATAAAAAGGGTACAATTGGAGATGTTGAAGTTAAAAAGAGGCTTTTTGAAGTTTTAAATCAATTTTTAATACCAATTAGAGAGAGAAGAGAGTTTTTTAAAGCTAAAAAGGGATATATTGATGAGATAATATTTGAAGGTACAAATAAAACTAGAAAAATTGCAGTAGAAGTTATAAAAGAAGCTAAAAATTTGATGGGCATATCGAAGACTTGGTATGGAATAAGGAGGAATGTAGAGAAGGGTTTTAAGAAATAATTTCAATATGTGGTTATTTGTATTGTACTACAAATAACTACATAGAGTTTCAAGATTCAATTAAAGAGTTAGCAGTTTGTATTAAGTATTTATTAAAATCTAAGAGTAAAGGAAGTAAGTCTTTGTGTTCAGATATGACTTCGCTTAGTACTCTAAATATTGGTTCTGTTTTTGATCCCCGCATCCATAAACTTGCGATTGTATCATTTTTCTTATTTTTAAGTAAGACTTTAAGACCTCCTGAAGAATCTCCAGTTCTAATTTTGTTTTGTTTGATACCGTCATAGTTGATAATGTCATAATTATGTATTGATAATTGTTGTAAAAATATATTGTTATATTTAAGCTCTTTTTCTAATAATTTTTCGTAGTTAGTTTTTAGTATTTCTTGATTTTTTACATTTATTTTGAGCATGGCTTTTTCTGATGATACTTCTACATTGCTATAAAAATTGATTGTGTTTAATATATCATCAAGAGTATAGTGTTCATTGTATTCATTATGGGACAGTGTACACCATATTTTGTAGAGTTGTTTTATTTTAAGTAATTTTATTATGCTAAAAACGGTTGTTAGAGGGTCTCTTACTTTTGAGGGGTATGTAATGTTTCCTCCATTTGATCCTTCTCCAAGGATTTTTACTATTAATCCTTTATTTCGTAATAGGTCAGCCATTTCTGTCAAATTGGCCTCTCCTACTTCAACTCTATAAACTTCTGTATTAAATAGATTTGCTATTTTTTCTATGTTTAGTGATGTTGCATCATTAACTACAATTGCCAAATTATGTTTAATGCCAGTATAGTACTGGTAGCTAAGCTCTGCAAGTACTGAGAGTGCAAATATTTTTTGTGATTCAATAATGTTTGCTAGTCCATTTTTTTGAATTACAACTAAATTTCCCCTGTCTCCGTCACAGTCAGGAACATATCCTAATTGAAATGAATTGTCATTTTTAAATTTTTGTTCTAATATTTCTTTGCACATATTTAAAGATTCACCTTCAGGAGTCATTCCATGCTTAAAGATACCAATTTCAGTATTATGAAGTTCTAACTTTATTCCCAAAGATTCAATCATGTCTTTATCAATTGAGTTAATTCTAGAGCTACCATTCATTTCTCCTATTATCCCTATAGGCTCTTTTTTGATATTTTCTTTTAATATGTCTATATTTTTTTTATTATGTTTATCTGAATATATTATATGTTGCATTAGTGATTTATATGCATTGTAAGATTGTATTTTATTTTTAGTCTGTGATGTGATAATTGTTTCATATTTTTTTAAATTCATATAATTTGAATTGAAATTTTGTAAATTTTTTATTAGGTTTTTTATTAAATTTTTATTTTCAATGTTAGATTTAATTTGATTGATTATTGTCTTTATTTTATTTGAATTTAACACTCCTCCATCGTCTAAGCCGGTTTTAATTCCGTTGTATCCCTTGGGGTTATGACTAGCTGAGATGTATATAAATCCTTTTGAATTTTGACTTTTTTTTGTATATGCTAAGATTTCTGGTATCGGAAGTATTCCAAAGAAATTTACACTATCTTTGTTAAAGATTAGAGTTTTAATTATTATTTCTAAAATTATATTTCCGGTTGCTCTTGAATCTAGTCCTATATTGATGTATTTTTTTGGTTGATCTTTAAAATAATTTGATATTGTAAAGGTTATCAGAGCAACTAATATTTTATCATCATCATTTATTTCAAAATCAGTTGAATTTTCATCTTTTGATTTTGCAAATATTTTTCTAAATCCTGAAGGAGAAAGTATCATTTCATTAATAGCTTTCCTTAGATTTGTTATGTTTAGTGTATAGTGTTTTAGCATATTTTCCTCTTCATTAGTATATGTTTAATATCTGCCTTTATTTTGTAGTAGTAATTATACTATATTACTTATTATTTGCTTGTAGATTTAAGAACTTAAATTTGGATTATTTGGTGATAACAAGCATTACAATTTAAATTTTGAGTATTTAAATGTACTAATTACAATATTCAATTAGTTTATGTTATAATAAAGTTTATATATGTAATTATGATGCAATGGGATAACATATGAAAAAGTATGTAATTTCCTAAAATGTCTTACAAAGGTGTTAAATAATGTGTTTGATAGTATCAACAATACGGGGGCAAAAAAATACCAATCCCCAACTCCTCCTTGTCAACATGCGTGGCTATTAGTGAATGAAGGAAGAGTGAATCAACTGGTTTTATCGTATGTGAAGACAATAAAGAAGGTTTAAGGTGTACAGATAGAGAAGGTAGAGAAGATTTGCATCAATAAATGATTGCTAAATTTATAATAAAGGGTGAGGCTGAGAAATGATGAATATCACTAGTAAAGGATAAGGACCTCCCTTGTGATGATGAGGAACAATTTAGAGGAGGAAGACTTACCTTAAAATGAAAAATTTCATTAGCTTCTGTAAATATGTGTTTCTAATGTATCTTTATTAATATTAACTGAAGTATTAAGCATCATTTTAAATAATTTTAATAAATTACTTATGAAGAATTTTAATACTATTTAAGTTCTTTAACTTCCATGACATTTTATGTAATTTTAAATTTCATTGGTATCATATTGAATGGATACATGCAAATAGCCTGGTGGATTATTTACTGTATTAGAATTATATATGAATAAGTAAGCTCAATAATTATTGATAAGGTGATTTAAGATTCTATGAATAAATAAGATTATATCAATAACTAAATCAATTTTTATGATTGTATTTTTTTACAATTTAATATATTTAATGTTTGCCTTTATTGTAGTATTATAATTAATTATACTGTATTAATTATTATTTTCTTTGTGTAGGATGAGGTTCTTTTTTTATGTATGAAGTAGTATCTAAAATCTTTTCTAAAAAAATGCTTAATGTGTTTAGTATGCATAAGCTTAAAATTTTAATATTTTTATTTTTATCAGAAGATAATTTTTATGTTTTGCTGATGATGAGCTGGACAGTTTACGGATTTAGCTCTTTATCCTTATCTTTCATTTGGTATTTTGTCTTGAGGGGGGGGGGTGTAACTAATTTATTTGATATACTGGAAAATAGTGATGTTAATAAATAATTAAATCTTTTATATGCAAGTAAAATACTTGAAGCTAAAAAATTTTGGTTATTTATATAAAGGTTTAATTCCAGCGTATGTTAATAGAAATGAGTAGTTATGGATTTTCATTTTTAGAATTAAATCCGATAGTTTTAATGCTTTCTAAGAGATATTTTGATCTTTATGGGTTTATGGGTAAGAGTGTGAAGCTTTCAGATTTTCATATGACGAGTTTTAAGGTTTATGCATTGATTTCTATTTTAGATAATCTTTTTGAAAATCATTTGATTGAAATCTTAAATTATTATGGTTTGCATAAGGAAGATATTTTTACGGCTATTCAAGTTGTTTTTGGTTTATTGTTATGAGAACCTAGTAATGGTCAATGTAAGGAGTATTTAAATATCAATAAGAAGAGAAAAAAGGGGGGGAGCCTATTTTAGCTTTGATCGATGGTTATGGTCAAATTTTTAAGGTATTAAGAGATATTGTTTATATTATTATTATTATTATTGAATTCTGGGAAAATATTTGTATGTGTTGGTAATAAAGGCTGATTTAGTGAAGATAAGATTTTGTTTAATTGTTTTATTGATCTTTTTAATTTAGAGTATTTGGTGAATAATGTCGAATATATGCCTATAAGAATTATTGAACAGGATAAAGATATGATCAAGTATAATTCAGTTATAATCTGGGAAGTTTTAAGATGGTCGATAATTCATTGATTTGTGAGGTTAATGGAGGGATATGTTTTTGAGTACAAAATTATTTGTTAATATGCTTGTTACTAGTAATTCTATGCATGACAGATTTTCACATAATATTTTTTTGCTATTTTTAGGTATTTCAATAATTTTCTTTATAATAAAAAAAATTAATATAATTTTGTGTTTGGGAAAGATAAATGGGAGGGATGTTTAGATTTATGTTATTGGGACTTTTATTTTCTAGTATAACCTTACTAAGGTCTATTCCTGAAATAGAATACGATTATTTTGAAAATGATAAATCTGACCTTATAGATATTGATGAATTTTTGGGAATAGTTGACTTTAAGAAGATTTTAAAGGGACGTTGTTTGTTTATTGGCATTAGGAATGTTGCTAATCCAATTGCTGTACAAACACTTAGTATAGATGAGCTTGATAAAATAAAAAAGATAAATCCAGTGGGGATTATTTTATTTAGAGAAAATTTTAAGGATTCTCAGCAAACCAAAGATTTGATTGAAGGATTAAGGAAATATCTTGGATCTGATATTTTTATTGCTGTTGATGAAGAAGGGGGTGTAGTTACTAGAGTTAGCGAGAATAAGAAATTAGGAGTTTATAATTTTCCTTCTATGGAGTCTGTTGGTAAAACTGGAGATGTTCATCTTGCGTATAAGATTGGCGAAATTCTTGGAAAGCAACTTAGACGCCTTGGTATTAATTTAAATATGGCGCCTGTAGCAGATGCTAAATTAGATATTGATAGTCCCTTAGGTAGCAGGACTTTTGGACCTTCATTTTATAATATTGGTCTTATGGTAGAGGCATTTATTGATGGGATACAAAAGGAAGGTGTTTTTTCTGTAGTTAAACACTTTCCTGGACTTGGAGGTACTAAAGTAGATACTCATAAAGATTTGGCTTTATTACCGTATAGTAAAAATTTTTTGATGTTGAATAATTTTGTACCATTTCTTTTTGCTAAGAAAGCAAAATTTATTATGCTTGGCCATGTACTTGTTCCTAAGATTTCTGCAAATGTAAGTAGTATGTCAAAAGATATTGTGGATATTATAAGGTATA